>DASYBA010000953.1:0-9742 GCA_036501005.1 Candidatus Xenobia bacterium
CAGGTGCGCTGTCCTTGACCCACGCCATCCTCGGCCGATCGATTTCCTCGCGTCCTCCTCCTTCCTCCCACACGGCGAAGACAGCTCCGACCGGATCGGCCAGCACGGCCATTCTGCCCCACTCGCGCATGGCAAAGGCGGGGACCCGGACTTGCCCACCGAGAGCCTCCGTCTTGCGCACGATGCTCTCGGCGCTGGCGGCGTTGAAATAGATGAGCCAGGCCGGTAGCGCACCGGACTTTTGCATCTCCGACCCCATCGTGCGGATGGCGCCCACCGGTCTGCCGTTTTTCAGGCATGTGACGTAGACTCCGGCGGGCGTCCGAGGCCGGTCGGCCATGTCCAGGAACTGCCGTTCTCGAAAGGTCCAGCCAAAAACTCCGCCATAGAATGTCTTCGCGGCCTCCGGATCGGAGGTCATCAGACCCAACCAACAGGGATTGCCTACGCCGATCTCGGTGCCAACCGCCATGGCTTCACCCCACACTACTTTGAATTTGCTCTTGCCCGATTCGTGGACCGGTCGTGTTGGACCTCCGTCAACCCCTATCTTGAGCCCTGGTGAGGGATGTCGAAAGACATCATCCCACTCCTGACCTGGAGGAGCGGGAGATGTAGCAATTTTCACGAACCAGAGAACCGGATGAAGTGCACGCCAGGATCCGGGCATCATGGTCTTTTCAGGTATGCCGTGGGATCGTGTGTTGGTTTCTTCCTGCTCTGGCCTTCATCATCCGGTACGCTCTGGGGCCAGACCACCCCCTTGCATCTGACTCTGTCGGACGCCTTTCGCCTCGCCCTCGAAAACAGTACCGATGGCGCCGTTTATCGTTCCAAGATTCGAATGGCCGAGTGGCAGGTCGTGCAGGCGGCGGCGGGCGGGCGGCCGCATTTTGACTTCAAAGCCAGCTACATTCGACTGGAACCCCCGTTCAGCTTCAGCGGGTCAGGCCTGACCTTCGACATCGTCGACGAAAACAATTACACCTATGGTCCGGTCTTGACACAAGCGATAGCGACTTTCGGCCGCCTGCACTATGGCACCCTGGCAGCCCGTCTCAATCTGCAGAGCGCTCGGAACGACTATCGGCGGGTCGTGGATCAGCTTCTGTTGCAAGTGGGCACGGCCTACGATCAAGCCTTGCAGGCTGACGAGGGAGTCAGCATTGCCCGGGCTAGCGTGGGGTTGAAAGAAGCCCACGTGGCCGACACCGAACAGCGCTTCGAGGCGGGGGCGGTGTCCCGTTACGACGTCATCCGCGACGGGAGCGATCTGAACCTGGCCCGCCAGCAGCTCTTGTCGGCCCAGGATAGCCATGGCAAGGCCTTGATACAGGTGTTGACGCTGCTGGGGGTCAATCCGGCACGACCCGTGGTCCTGGTGGGCGAGGGCCAGGATACCCCTCCGCCCGACGACAAGGCCTTGGGTCTCCAGCTTGCGCTGGATCACCGGCCCGAGTTGCAGACCCTCAACTACGCCTGGCAGGCAGCCCAGGCCAGCGCACGGCTGGCTCGCAGCAAATTGAATCCGAGCGTCAACCTGTCCATGGAATATGACGAAGCGAACGCCACCGGGTTCACCGTCGGGCCGTATTTCTCAGGTACCTTGAGCCTTCAGGTGCCCGTCTTCGATGGGGGAGAAGGGAAGGCGGACATCAATCAGTCGATAGAACAGGCCGAACAGCTCCGCCAGCAATACGAGGCGACCCGACGCGCCGTCTTGTCAGATGTGGAGTCTTGCTGGCTGGATCTGCAGACGGCCTGGCAGAGACTCGGACTGGCCAGGCAGAACCTGAAAGAGACAGAGCAACTGGCTTACCTCGCCGATGTTCGATACAAAAACGGCATCTCCACCAATCTCGAACGGCTGGACGCCGAGAACAACCTCGAACAGGTCCGTTCCACCGCAGCCACTGCCCTGTATGACTACCGACAAGCCCGCGTTCGCTGGGTGCAGGCGACCGCGCAGGACTATCCAGCCGAGGTGGTGAGCCCGACCCTCTTGCCGGGTCGAGAGCAAAACTCGCCACTGCCGCCCGGCTGGACCCCTCGGGTATCGGATCAGCCAAAGCCGGGGCCTACGCCACCGCCGGCACTGAGCCCCATGCCCGCGCCGGCCCGGGTGTCACCCAAGCCTTCGTCACGTGAGCCGGTGCCCTTGCCCGGCGACTGATGGCCCGCACTGCCAAAAGACAGAACGGGGGCGATCAGCACGCACCCGTTCGGTGGCTTGGCGGCTATTGATCCGAGGCTGGATCGTTCGGATTGATCTCCTGGATGGCGGGGTACGGGGGCAGCAAGGGGGCGAGACCCGAATACAACAGCGCCGTCGGGATGATGCCGGTGGATTCCGGCACCACATTGCTGACCGGCTTGAGGTTCTGGATGTAGGCCACGATGGACCACAGGTCGTCATCCGTCATGTTGCGAAAATCTACCCATGGCATGGGCAGGCCGACGAAGTTCGGCAGCACGCATGGTCCCGGCGGGGGTTGTTGGATATCGGGCAACAGCCCGGTCTTCAGCACGTTAAAGATGTCTTGCGCAGTCCACACCCCACCTGGGCCATCGCCCGGGTTGGCCGGGTTGCCGCCCAGGCCGGTGGGGTCGGGGGTCAGGTTCGGTGCGAACGTGACCCCGCCGCCGGTGGCCGAGATTTCGGTATAGCCCACGTTGGTCGGATTCAGGGTCGGACTGTCGATGTAGCCGCCCAGCCAGTGGGGGTCATTGGGATTGTTGATGGCGTTGCCGTGGCACGCGGCGCAAGCGGATACCGTGGTCACCAGGTAGCGGCCATTCAGCACCTGGCTCAGGGTCGCGGGACCGTTCGGCAAGCCCGTACCGGCCGTGTTGGTCACGGGATTCTCCTGGGCCGCCGGGTACGGGGGAAGCGGACTGATGGCGCCGGTCAGGTAGGGCTCGAAGCCGTTACAGTCGGCGGGGCCCAGGGCAACACCCGGTACGATCACCCCCTGGCTGTTGGCCGCCGTGAGGTTGTCGAACGTGCCATTGCCGGTCTGACCGAAAGACACCAGGTTGTTGACCGGGCGGATGCTCTTCAGGTAGGCGACGACGGTCCACAGGTCGTCGTCGGTCATGTTGCGGTAGATTTCCCAAGGCATGGGGGGGCACATCAGCCCAAAGTTGTGGTGATGCTGACCATTCCTCAACCCGATGAAGAGCTCCAGCGGGCTGTGATTGGCGACGCCGGTGTTGTCGGGGGTGACGTTGGAGGCAAAGCTCTGGATCGGTCCCTCTTCGAACGAACCGGTGAGAAAGGGGTTCAAGGTGGGGTCGGCGGTGAAGCCGCTCAAGAAACTCGGGTTGGTGGGATCGGAGCCACCCCCGCCATTCTCCGGGGTATGGCACTGATTGCAGAAGCCGGCGGCGTTGACGAGATACCGGCCCCGCAGCAACTGGCCCAGCGTCGGGGGAGAGTTGGGATAGCCGTTGGCCGGCACGGTCGGCTGCGTGTCGCTGGCAAAATCGGGGAACGCGCCGCCGGAGACGTCCGGGTTGCTCCCGCTGCCCCCGCAGCCCGCTAGCAACATGACCAAACTGGTACCCAAGGCTACAGAAGCCGCCCGTTGAACCCACGTCTGTACCGTGACCATCCTATACTCCTTGTCGACTTGGATATACAACCATGCCTATGGCAGCGCTTAGATTAAATGCCCAGTGTCCAACTCCTGCGAATGAGGCGGCCTGGTACAAGTCTAGTGGCCGTTGACGATGGTCGCCAGGTTGAGCAGCTTGGAACTGGCCGACAACCCTTGTTGCTTGAGGGCGTTGAGGTTGATCTCAAAACGCAGACGGCTGCGGTAGGCGATGAATCCGATACAGCCACCCTTGGCAGCAAAATCGGGGGTCTCACCCACGACCAGCACCGGCTTGCCCTTGAGCGCTGCGAAGATCTGCGCGTAGCGCGGCTCCTCGGAAGGGCTCACGATAAGCACCTGGCACTGGGCCGCATCATCGAGGGAGTTGACCTGTTTGATGACGATGTGGTTGTTGTTGATGCTATGTTTGGTCAGCTCGTCAAGAGACCCGTCGTACTCGTTTTTGCCGAGCACGCCGAAGACGATGTTACCGTCTTTGATGGTACCGGCCGGCCAGTCGACATACAGGGCGAAGTTGTAGACGAAGGCCGCCTTGATGTCGTATTCCCGGGTGGAGTTACCCACGTCGTGCTGGGCCCACAAGGGCGCGGCTGAGAACAACAGGACCACGAGGGTCAGGGCAACAGCAAGTCGCTGTCGGAAACGGGTGGTGGACGTCATGTTCACGATACTCATTTGAACGTGTACTCCGCGGCGGCTGAAAATACGGAGTTGAGCTTCAGTTGCGGGCCCGTCAGGCTTTGATAGAAGGGTACGCCGTATTCCAGCGACACCCACAATCCGTGGCCTTCGCCGTCATTCTTCGGATTGAAGTTGACGCCGACGTACACGTCAGCTCGGCTGCCTTTGTACAGGTTGGGGTTGGAGCTGGGCATCATGCTGAAGTCGATGCCTGGGTCTTCACCGCGTATGTTACCCCTGCTCGTGTAGTCGACCCGCAGCGAGGGACTGAAGTGCTTGCTGACTTGCGGAGATAGCCAGGCAGTCGCTAGAAAGCTGTTGGGAACCAGGTAGTGGTCCCAGTTCTGATTCAGGGGCAGGTAACCCCTGAACTGCGCTCCGTAGGTCAGCTTGGTGGTCTCGGACAGATACGAGACGTTGGGCTGAAAAGTGAAGCTACCGGACCCCAACTGCATGTCGTAGGGCAGCTTCTGGGGCCCGAACATGCCGGTCATCAACCCGAACTGGTCGATATTACCGGTCGGCAGCCCGAACCCCAGCTCCACCTGCCACTGGTGGGGATAATGGTACTTGAACGGATGAATCAAGCCGAGGTAGATGTCACCGAGACCTTCGGCGTGGTTGGCCGTGGTGAACCCGTCGGTATAGACTTGCTGCATGTTCATGTTCATGTACGGAACCATGACGTCGACCGTCCAGTCGTCCCGGATGCCGTACATGAGCCAGAGCGTCGACATCTCCTGCTGCATGCTGGTTTCCGCCATCATGGACTGGCCCAGCACGGTGTTGTTGCTCACCGAGGAGGACCCATTCAGAAAGCCTCCATACTGGCTGCTGTCGTAGTGAAAGCCGATCATGTAGTCGCCCTGGTAATGGAAGTGGGCGCCTGGCACCGTCACCTGAATGACGTCGAGGTGCATCAACTCGTCCAGCGATAACTGCGTCAGATCTTTGGCGGTGGCCGGGGTTGAACTGCCCGCCAACAAAGCCACCAGCGCCATGCCTGTCACCAGTGACGCTTTTTGCCGACTATGTCTCATCGTGTCTCCCTCGTGTGAGATGGCCGCCGCTTTCTGTTTCAAGGCAGCCAGACCGTTGCGGTCCCATGGTGTGGATAGGGGGTCAAATGGTTTTGATGAATTTTCAACCGCTGCAGAGTTCGGTGCCTGCCATTTAACTCCTGCTGGCTGGAAAAGTCAAGATTCTGGACCTTGATTTTTTCGCGTCGGCCGCTAGACCCGCACCCCGGTTCGCTTCAGCACGGCCCCGACCCGCGCCAGCCAGCGGTCCACCTCGATGGGTTTGCGCAGGTAGTCGTCGGCGCCGGCCGCAAACGCCCTCAGCTCGGTTTCCGCCTCGCTGGCCGTCGTCATGAGGATGACCGGAATGAGGGCGGTGCGAAAATCGCCTCGTACCTGCTGGACCAGTTCCAGGCCGTCCATGCCGGGCATGTTCATGTCCGACAGGATGAGGGCCGGGCGGAGGCTGTGGGCAAGCTGCAGCGCCCGCTGCCCATTGTTGGCGATGGTCACGCGGTAGCCGCCATCTTCTTCGAGACAGGCGCGAATGACCTCGCCTTGCGTCAGGTCGTCTTCGACCAGCAAGATGAGATCGCCGCCGGGGTCGTGCGTCGCGGCCCGAGTCAGCCAATCCGACGGATCCGGGTTGGCGTCATCAATCGTGCTCGGGGGGCTCAGGGGTGGCGAGGCTGGGGCGGCGACCGTCTGCCGCGGCGCCAGCTCAAGCCCCACCCGGCAATAGGGGCAGGTCTTCCAGCCGGTCTCGATGGGCCGTTCGCAGGACGGACAGTTGATGGTCCAGGCCTCGCCACAGTGCGGACATACCTGGAAGTCGGCCTCCACCCCGCGGGCACAGCCGGGGCAACGAATGCCGCCGCTGGCATGCGGCACCAAGACGCGCCGGAGCTCGTCTAAGCTGGTCAGCCCCTGCGCGACCTTGTCGAGACCATCCTCCATCAAGGTGGTCAGTCCCTCTTGACGGGCCACCGACAGGACGTCGCGGAGCGGCGCACCACGATACAGCAGGTCCCGCAACCGATCCGTGATCTCCAGGATCTCAAAGATGCCCACCCGGCCTCGGTAGCCAAGGTAGTTGCACTCCTGGCAGCCGGTACTGGCGTACGCGGCCGATGGCGGCGACAGGCCCAGGGTGCGGAGCATTTCGAGCCCTTCTCCCGCCGCGGCCGTTTCGGTGCGGCAGGCCAGGCACAGCCGACGAACCAGGCGCTGGGCCATGACACAGGACAACGAGGCCGCGACCTGGGTGGACGACAACCCCAGGTCAGCCAGCCAGTTGAGGGCCGAGAGCGAGCTCTTGCAAGGCACGCACGACAGGATGAATCGGCCGCTTTCGGCGGCTCGAAAGGCAGCCCGGGCCATGTCCCGATCGGCCAGCTCACCGATCAGGAGCACGTCAGGGTCCTGGCGGAGGACCGCGTGAAGGGCGGAAAGCCAGGTCATGCCATGGCTCAGGTCCACCTGAACCTGGTTGAGGTCGGGCACGTGATGCTCGACCGGGCACTCCAGGGTGGCCAGGTTGGCTTGCGGCCGGTCCAGCCGGGCCAAGGCGGCATACAGGGTCGAGGTGCCGCCGGAGCCACCGGGGCCGGCCACCAGCACCACCCCCTGGGTGCAGTCCAGCAGCCGTCCGAACTGGACCGACTGCTGGTCGGTCATGCCGAGACTCTCGAAGTCGGTGCGAACCTTGACGTCGTCTTGCAGGCGCAGGACGGCACGCTCGCCGTTGACCGTGGGCAGGATGTTCAGTCGGAGCCCGACGCGAGTGTCTCCCAAGGTGACCCGGCAGCGCCCTTCCTGGGCGGTCCGCGGCGAGGTCTCAGCCAGGTGGGCCAGGGCCTTGAGGTGCGACAGCAAGGCGCCCAGCAGCGTCATCGGAAGCACCGTCACCGTCTGGAGCTGGCCGTCGATGCGATAGCGAATGCGAAACTGCTCGCCGTGCGGCTCGATGTGGATGTCGGTGGCCCGCATGCGGATGGCCTCCACCACCACCGAGCTGGTCAATCGAACCAGGGTGGCGTGCTGTACGACGGCGGCCGGCGTCGTCTTCTCGACCGGGTCGTCAGCCTCGAAGCGGGCTTCCTGGGCGGCGGGCGAGAACAGCCTGACGACCATGGATTCCAGCGGGCTGCAGAACTGGCCTCGGGCGGATGGATGGAAGCGTCCCAACAAGGTCATGATGTCGCTCCGCAACGCCATGACCGGCCGGGTCTGCAGCCCGGTCAGAAACTCGATGGCCTTGGCGGCCACGCTATCCTCCGGGTCGGCCATGGCCAGGAGCAGGACGTCGCCTTCCCGTCGATAAGGCATGGCCGAGTAGTTGATGGCGGCCTCGAGGTGCAAGAGCTGGACACAGTGCGGGTCAACCTGGCGTTCTTCCAGTCGGATCAGCGGGATGCCGAGGTGGGCAGACATCAGCTCGGCCAGGCGTTGCTCGGAAATCACGCCGGCCGAGACCAGGGCCTCCTCGGCGGCCATGCCGCGATAGCGGGGATCCCAGACAATACTGTCGATGGTGTAGGGATCCTCGCCAGCCTTCATGAGCAACAACTTCAGTGCTGGACGCTCCATCTGATGCCTCCCTGTGCCGAGCACCGGTTGGCCAGCCGGAAAAGGCTTTCCTTCCTGCCGAACTGAAGCATGGGCGACCACATGGAACGCACCTATCTGGCCGAGTTGATGCTGGAAGACCGATCGCGCGTGCAGGTCGTCACTCGGGAGGTCAGTGTGACCGGTGCTCAGGTGCTGACGCCCGTCGCTTTGGACATCAACGGCACCGTCGACGTCCATCTCGGTTTCCCGCCGCACGGCGACTTCCAAGCCCGAGCCCGCGTCATGTACTGCCGTCCCCTCACCCGCCGCCTGGGAGGGTACGAGCTGGGACTCGCCTTCACGCTGCTGGACGACCCGCAAAAGCAGACCCTGGGCACCATCCTGGCCCGACTGCGGGTAGAGGCCCAGGAAATCGCGGACAATCGCCGCTGGTCCCAGGAGATCCTGGCCTTCGCTGAGACCCAGCCATCGCACGTGGCGTACGCCCTGTACCAGATCCTGCTGAACGCCGACCGCCTGTCGCGCCACCTGGTCCATTCCGCGCACGACGAGCTGCTAGCCACGTGGGCCAAGGTCGAACGGTCCCGGGCGCAGCCCGACGGCGCCATCGAGCGCGAACGCCTGGACTCGCCCCTGGGGAATTTTGGCGAAGCGGTCGCCGGCAAGCTTTACCGGGGTGGCCAACCGTCGCCGGAAGGGTTGCGGTGGCTGAAAGCCACCGGGGTCAAAGCCGTCGTCATCCTGCGAGAACCGGGGGTGGAGGAGACCAACTACCAGGGCTACAGCCGCGCCGACTACAAGCGCGACATCAAGAAGCTTCGACTCAAATGCATCGAGATGCCGATGCCGGATCGGACCACGCCGACCGCCGCCCAGATCCACGAGTTTGTCGCCATGGTCGACCAGCCGGAGAACCAGCCGGTCTATGTCCATTGCGCGGCCGGGGTGGGCCGCACCGGCATCCTGGTGGGGGCCTATCTCAAGCACCACGGCACCTCGGTGCAGGACATTCTGGACGCCAGCCGCCGCTTTCTCATGAACCCGGACCGCAAAGCCGATCACGCCCTCCAGGCCAGCTTCATCGCCACCTTTCCCATCGGCCCGCCCCAATCGGCAGCGGGCCCGACCTGGAGCGACGACCGGCCGCACCCCGTGCAGCAGGCCCTGCAGCGCGGCCGAGGCTTTGTCATGATGCGCCCGCGTCTGGAAGCCACCCGGGCCATGGACGAAATGGACGCGGCCGCGAGGGACAATATCGGATATACCCTGGCCGCGACGGAACTGGTGGTGGACGACGCCTGCTACGTGGTGGTCGGCTCGCCGCCCGGCGTCACGCCCAGGTCGGTCAAACCCTCGGAGTTGCACCCTGCCCGCCTCATCAAGCGGGCCCTCGAGACGGGCGTCTTCCTGTGTGTCGAGTTTGGCCGGCCCGGCGTGCTGGAGACCATGGCCAGCATGGCCCGCGTGTTGCCCAACAGCCAGAAGATGGCGTGGGCCGCCCTGGCGGAGTTGAATCATGCCGAATCTCCGTCGCCAGAGCTGCTGACCCTGGTCGAGGTCGATCGGGTGCGGGAGCTGATGGGGGGAGACGTCTTCGTGGTGGCCAGTTGTCGGGGCCTGGTCGACCTGACCTTGCATCGAGCCTTGGAATTGGCCGACAAGGTGCGAGGCCATGCCCAGGTGATCGACTTTGCTCTGCCGGAGGGCAGAAATCCGTCGCCGGAGACCGTCCGGACGCTGTGGGAGCAGTGGGGCCTGGCCTGCGTGGTCAGCCTCGGCCAACGCGAGCACCAGGCTTACTGGGACGCCCTTGGGCTACCTTACCTGGGCGTCACCAGTCTCTCTGCCCTC
>DASYBA010000954.1:0-2973 GCA_036501005.1 Candidatus Xenobia bacterium
CGGGCTTCATGAAAGAGCCGGAAGTTGGTCACCGCCTGGCCCAGGAAGTGTCCGACGGCAGACGCTTCTGCGGGTTGGGTGGGCGAGGCGCCGAACAGGCCGAGAATGCCCACGGGCACGTTATCGGAATAGAGGGTGACCAGGGTGGGGAGGCCTCGGCCCGGCACGTCTCCGCTCAAGGTTCGAAGCACCAGGATCGGATCGGCCGCAGCCAGCGCCGCGGGCCAATACGGGGCGGCCAGTCGCACGAACGCAGCCGACTGGGGCGCGTCGGACGTCATGGTGATGCACGGCTCGTCGTCCAAGCTCACCACCATGAAGCCCTCGGCCGCTCCGAAGCTTTGCCGAGCCGTCAGCACCGCCATGTGCAGGAACTGCTGCAGGTCTTCAAACTGGCCGGCCAGCGAGCCGAGGAACATGAAATCCGATAGATGCGGACCCGGCTGGCCGTTGGTTCGCAAGGTCCGAGCGTTCATGACAGACTCCTCACCTGAGGCTCTTCATCCAGATCGACGACGCCTTCGGTGGGCTGTGGCTCCGCGGCATCCTCGACTTTTTCCTCCCATTCAACCTGGGCGACCCGAAAGGCCTCGGCCAGCAGATCGACTCGGCGAATCGCTTCTGCCATGCGCTCCAGCGTGAACTGGGCCCGCAGGATGACCGTGGCCAGGTAGCCATTGACCAGCAGGGACGCGACGATGACGCCGATCAATAGATAGATGATGGTTTGTTGGTGGTGGATGACGAGCGCCAGCGGCTCGGGGGGCGCGAGCGGTTCGCCTCGACCATCTGTGGGGGGCAGCCGCAGTTGGGCCCACGCGCCACCCGTGATGCCCATCAGCAGGCAACCCACCTTGCTACACATTTTCACTCTCCCCAGCGCGACAGGACCTGAATCTGCCCTGGCAGGCCGGCGGGCTCGGGGAACCCGCTCAGACCGGTTTGCTGCTGGCCGACCAGTTCGGCAGTGCCTTGCACCCCCCCATAGGCGCCGACGCTGACCAGGTGGCAACATCCGGGCGGCACCAGCCTGCCCTGATACCCGACCACCGTCGCCGTGCCCAGCAGGTTGTTGGTGGAATAGGGAGCTTTCGACGGCGTAAACGATACGTCATAGGTCGCCTGCGAAGCCGACAACTGGCCGGAAAGATGGACCTTGAAAGTACGGTCGTCCTGCACGCACGCCAGCGCCTCGGCGAGGCCGGCGCGGGCCGCCGCCTCCACCGTAGTGGCCTGCAGATACCGTTGGGCCACCCGATTGGTCACCTCGGTCGCGTCGAAGGCCATGGCGATAAAGACCACCATCATGGCCAGCGACAGCAAAGTGATGGCCAGGGCGGCCCCGCGAGGCCTCTTCATGGCGCCCCCATTGAATTGCGAAGCGAAAACACGCTGGCCGCGGCCAGACGTTCGGTGCGCGCATCGGTCACGGCCTGGCATGCGACCGAAAGCGTCATCTGCGACTCGGCCAAGGTCGCCGTCATGCCGGCGATATCGTACGCGACGCCGTGACCGGTGCCGTCGCACATGGCCAACAGATCGGGGGCTGACAGGGCCCGCGTGCCGGGCAGCGGAGCTTGCCGCTCTCTCAATACGGCATGGGTATCGACGTAATAGACCCGGTAGCTCTGCCATATCGGTTGACCTTGACTGTTGGTCTGGAAAATGCCGGACAGCGGGTCGCGAGCACACGGAAACCCGACCGCGTTGGGGGTGCAGGTCACCCCGTCGGAAGAGCTGTCCTGCAAGTCCCGCCGCATCCGTTCCAGGGCCACCTCGGCGTTGACGGCCAGGCTGGCACGAGTGGCCACCTGATTCCACGATCTTCGGCCCAGAAACAAAAGACACCATGCGGTGCCGAGAATCACGCTTATCAGCACGCACACCACCAACATCTCGATGACCGTGAACCCCCGCGCGCGCATCAGTTCTGCCCTTTCTGACCGGCCGTACCCGTCACCAGGGTCTCCAGGACGATGGGGCGCACGCCGGTGGAGACGGATACGGTGACGTCCTTGACGGCCGCGGAGGGGCTGGTGACCTGCACGTGATATTGAAAAGACTCGACGCCCATGGCCACCTGCCCGGTGGAGGAATTGAGGGCCCCAAAATCCTGGCTGCAGGTTTCCTCCAGAACCTGGTAGGCGGCGGCGGTCGCCAGTTCCTGTCGCTCAACCCGGTGCTGGGCCGAGAACATGGCGGGCAGGACGGCCAGACTGCCTAGCGATACGGTAGACAGCAGGCACAGCGCCAACATCACTTCGAGCATGGACCACCCGGCAGAAGGGGGCTGCCGCATGGTGACCTCCTTTACACGGCGAGAGCGGTCACCGTGTCGGGCGCAAAGACTCCGGAGAGACAGGAGAGCAGTCGCGCCGCATCGAGCGGCTCGGACAAGACCGCCGTGGCTCGACAGCGCGAAGCTCGCACTTCGGCGTCGGGCCGGGCGGACGGCAGGATGAGGATGATGGGGATGTGGGCAGTCGACGGGTAGGACAGGAGTTTGTCGCACAGGGTATAGCCATCCATGCCGGGCATTTCGCCTTGCAGGATGGCGCCGACCGGCTGAAGGGCTTCCACCTGGCGCAAGGCATGGGCCGCGGACGACGCATGGCAGACGTTGAACCCAGCGAGGATGGCGGTCTTGCGGATGTTCAATAGCAGCTCCGGGTCGTCGACGACGACCAGAACCGCCGGGGGCGCGGCGGACGAAGGCGCCACGGTCCACGCGGTCGGCCGCACCGTCTCCTGGGGCGGGGTGGGGGAGGCCAGGCGGAGGGGGGGCTCCGCCTGGGCTGGGGCTGCGACGGGCGCCTCGGCTTCGCCCAGGCTGGCGGGCTTGCAGGCGCAATACGGACAGCACGTCCAGCTCGGATCCATCTCCTTGCCACACTGGCGGCAGACATTCTGCCACAAGCGAAAGCTGCAAAACGGACAGAGCTGGAAGTAGCGCTCGACCCGGTGCTGACACTG
>DASYBA010000955.1:0-9027 GCA_036501005.1 Candidatus Xenobia bacterium
GCCGGTAGAGTGAAATATACCCCATGTTTTGCCTGTCGTGTTTTGAATGCCGTTCGCCAGGCCGCATCGGAGAAGCGCACGACGTGGTCGTTTGGGCGCCTGTGGTGCGTCCGGGGCTGCGGAGGGCGGATGGGTTCCACAGCCCCGGAGGCTTCTCCTGGAGATGGCGACCTGTTCG
This sequence comes from Candidatus Xenobia bacterium, assembly GCA_036501005.1. Taxonomy (GTDB): domain Bacteria; phylum Vulcanimicrobiota; class Xenobia; order RGZZ01; family DASYBA01; genus DASYBA01. The sequence goes on from DASYBA010000955.1 coordinate 179, forward strand.
GCGATATCAACAGCAGGATTTGTCTGGCAGGGAGTGGAAGAGGACGACAGGTAGAGTTGAGAAATATTCTTCTAGAACCTCCCTGCCGTTTTTGATTTGACTTCAAACGACGGTTCCGGGGGATCCACTACAATCCGAAAGGAGCGAAAAGGGTTGAAGCACATCAAAACCCTCTTGTTCGCAACCAGCCTGTGTGTGGGACTGGCAGTGGCACCCACTTGGGCGGCCCCCAGCGAGACCGGTCCCGGCAATGAAAATGCCGATGCAGTCACTGACAATACCTGGCTGGAACTCAAATATTCTCCGGAGCAGATCAGCGGCGGCGGTTTCAGCGCGTCGACCAGCGAGCTCAAGATGCGGGCCGAGACCGGCCTGTTCGACGACAAGATGCGGGCTGGCGTCTATTTCCAGACCAACATCGGCGGCAACAACGGCACGCTGAGCGTAGCGGGCGTCAACCCCTTGACCGGCCATGCGTTCACCGCGTTCCCGCTGAACGACATCCGTTACAACGACGTCGAAGTCTACATGAAGCTGCCGTTCAACCTCATGTCTGAACTGCAGACCGAGAACACGGGCAAGGGCGATCCCACCGGGCTGAACGTCACGCTCGGCTGGAAAGACACCCAGATCACGGGCAACGGGCCCGTCATCAACCTGGCGACGCAGACGTTGAACCCCAACGCGGGCATCACGTTCGTGGGCGGCCAGGGCTTCGGTGGCGGTCTGGGCTACGACGCCAAGTGGCAGCGCTTCAGCGTGAACGCACTGGTGGCCTACTATCCCTCGCAGAACTTCAACGCCGGATCAAGCGTCGTGGTGCCGAACGGGGGCAGCGTGACCTATCGTGACTGGGTCTACCGCATCTACGCCCGCACCGTCATCGGGCCAGACACCTCCGGGCTGGGGGTCGGGCTGGGCTTCGACGGCGAGTCGCTGCAGTTCAGCAATGCCACCTTGAGCGCCACCGGGGTGACCGGCGGCATCGACTACCACTTCTAACGGCCTCGACCTGTCGGGGATATCCCCGCACGGGCAGGCCTTCTACAACCCCCGGGTTCATCCGGGGGCTTTTTGCTGGATTAGAACCGGACAGAGGAGTAGGGCTTTTCTGCCTTAGGGCAGAATCGCCCGACTTCCAAAAATTTGTCCTCAGACTCGTGAACACGGGGGAAATAAATGCGCAGGCACCTCATACACACATTTTTAGGGTTGCTCCTCGCCTTCGTCATCGTAGGCTGTAGCGGTGGCTCCGGCGGCGGTAGTGTGGGTATCTCCACTACTGGCTCCGTTCCGACGCCGACGCCATCGAGCACGGGTAGCGGCTCACCCACGCCGACGGGCTCGGTGAGCCCCACACCGGTCGCCAGTCCGACGCCCACCGGGCAGGGCACGCCGACCGGAACGCCGGCACCGACGCCTCAGAAGTTCGTCAACTTCAACGCACCTCGGGACTTCTCGGTGGGGGCTTCATCCAAACCGGATCCCCAGGGTGTCGCTGTTGACATTCTGATCGCTCCCGGTAACCGAGCCAACTCCATCTTCAACGACACGAGGAATCAGTTGCCCGGCAACAGCGACATCGTAACGGCCAACCAGAACGACAACGAGATTGAAGTGCTGATGGGTACCGGGGTGAACGGTGAGTTCTCCAGGGGTCAGGTCTTCAGCACGCTTGCCACTGGTCTCGGTGGCACGCAGACCGGCCTCGGTCCCCACCTGGTGGTGACGGCGATTCTCACCAACAGCGGCCACGTCGATGTGGCCACCGCCAACAACGACGGCTCCATCAGCGTGCTGCTGGGCAACGGCGACGGCACCTTCCAGCCCGCCGTGACCTTCGGCGGTGCGCCGACCACGCCCAACGCCGCCGCCCCGAACGCAGGCGTCGTGAACCCCACGCAGATGGTCCTGGCCGACCTGGACGGCGACGGCAGGCCCGATCTCGTCGTGGCCGGTGAAGTCCAGGCGGCGCCAGGGTCCTACGTGATTGGCAGTTATCCCGACGGTCAGCCGGCCCTGCAGTCGCAGAACGCCGAGCAGCAGAACGCCGAGGATTATCCGGTCAACCAGAATGGCGGCGTGGCCGTGTTCTTTGGCAACGGCGACGGCACGTTTTCCGCCAACATCCAAAATGGAACCCAGGTGTCGGGCACCAGCGTGACCGATACCGCGTTCTTCCCCTATCAGCCTCTCATCTTGAACCCCAACATGGCGACCTTGTCCACGACGCCGACCCCCACGCCGTCTCCCGGCTCGATTCTCCCCTCCCCGACGGCTACGCCGCAGCTCAAAGGCATTTGCGCCGGCGTGTGCGTCGGCAACCTGACGGGACATGCCTTGCACGATGGGCGTGACGGTATCCACTCACTACAGGATATCGGTATCCTGTTCAGCCCCAACAACGACAACACGAACTCGGTCAAGGTCGTCATCCTGAAGACCAGCTTCCAGTTCCCCGTTCCCAACTTTGGCCAGAATCCAGATCCGCTGGGTGGGGCACCCGTCGAGGTCGGCATTCAGCAACTGCCGGAAGAGATTCTCGACAACCTCACAGGTCCACCCGCGTTACCCCCCACGACTGCCTTGCTTGGATCAGGGATGTCGGCAGCGCTCATTACCGCTGCGGCCAGCCCCAACCCGACCGCCAGTCCCAATCCGGAGACGGCTGCAGGAATTGAAACCATGGCGTCTCTGACGTCTGGTGTCTCGTCGAGCTCACATAGCGGCCTCACCGCCATCAATTCCACCGTATGGTTCTCCAAGTTCCAGCCCGGTGGCGTCCTGGTGTACAACACCTTCTCACACTCGTTTGCCTACCAGGATGGGCCCGTCCCGTCCCTCAACTCGCTCCAAGGTCTGCCCCCCCTCCAGTTCGGGGCCGAGCCGAGTGGCCAGATCGCCCAACCGACACCTACCACTTCGGCGGCCTTCGGCGATGCCAACGGGAAGGTCTCGGTCGGCGGTAACTCCGACCAGTTGCGGCTTGGCGCTGTCGAAGCCAGTTCGGTTGTCCTGGCCAATCTAGGACACTTTAACAGTACGTTGCCGGATGTGATCGTCACGGCAGGCTTTGCATGCGAAGTCGACGTCGCCTACAACAACAACGTCGTGGACCCCAACAGCAATGCGACCATTGGTGTGGGTCTGTTTGACGGCTTTGACCAGTTCGCCAGCACCGGCTCGGGCCCGTCAAATGCCACGGTCGCCTTGCTGTCGCCTCAACAAGGCGTTTCCAACACGAGCTTCCCAGCTATCGTGACGGCCAATGGCGGCTTTCCCATCAACAACGGCAACGCCTTCAACGACGAAATCAACGGCGAGACCACCACGATCGTGCTCAGCAACTCGCAGGGCTTGATCGTCCCGAATCTCGTCGAGAACGACTCGGGTTCCGCCGCCATCATCATCGCACCGCTGACCGGTGCAAGCAACCTGCTCGATGCGGTGGTCACGTCCATTGGTCCCTCTACCAACAGCTTCATCTCTCTCATCAGTGGGAACGGCAACACTGGAAACATGGGCACGGCCCCACTGGTCGAGAACTCTTTTGGTACGTTCGTGGAGCCATCTGGCAATACTCCCGGCCTGTTCTCGTTGCTGGCCACGTTCTTCAACGAGAGCTTCCCCACCGGGCTGCTGGCTGCTGAAGAAGGCACCCTGTCAACGGCGGTTGGGCAGTTCACCTTCAATCTCAACACCCTTAACGACATTGCGGTAGTCAATACCACCAACAACAACCTGGAAGTCTACCTCAACCAAGGCACCTTCAACGAAGCCGGAACGGTCAGCAGCAACGCTGGTTCGTTCCAGCTCAGTTCGCAGGGCAACATCCAGGTCGGCAACGCCCCGGTGGCGGTTGGGGCCGCCAGGCTCAACTTCCATGACAACGGCCCGGCGCCCGACCTGGTTGTCGCCAACAATGGAGATACCGTCAACCCTCTCTCCTATCTGGCTGGCAACAGCGACGGGACCTTCCAGGTCATCCAGAACTCCAACGGGACCCTGCAAGCCCCTTCTCTGGCACAGCCATCGCTCAACGGATCGACCAGCTACGTGTCCGCTCCGGCCGCCATCGTTGGCACGGACAATACGGGCAAGGGGCTGATCTTCAGCGGTATGGCGGGACTGGTCGTCATCTGCAGTCCGTTTGACGAAATCCCCGGGCAGACGACCAACCCCAACCCACAGAGCTACGTGTTCTTAGGCCCTGGCGACGGCACCCTGACGAAGGTCAACGTGCTGCCGGTTGTCGGTACTGGTGCCGCTCTAGCGCCGCTGCGCACTGGCAACGCGAATCTCGACCTGGTGGTGGCAAACGGTGGGCTCTTCCCGCTCGGCGGCAGTACTTCCAACCCCACCGGATCGGGTTTCGTCGGAACCGTGTCTGTGCTGCTGGGCAACGGTGACGGGACCTTCGGTTCTCCGACAGTCATCAATGTCGGTAGCTCTACCAACGGCGTCGTCGTCACTGACGTCGACGGCGATGGCAACCCCGACATCGTGGTCACAGATCCGCTGGGCAACCAGGTGATGTGTATGCTTGGGAACGGTGACGGGACCTTCCAGACGCCGCAAGGCTGGGCTCAGGGTAAAGGCGCCTATCAGGTGGCAGCCGGTGTCCTCAACCAGAACGCCGGGACGGGCTTCCCGTTCCAGTCGACTGGCTTGACCGATCTGCTGGTGACCAACATCCTGCGGATCAGTGGCTTCACCAACGTGAACGGCGGCAGCTACACCGCCGTCTTCTTGCAACAGAAGTAAAGCGCAGTCTGCAAGCGGAGCCTGGGTGCGCCCAGGCTCCGCTTTTATTTTTCGGACAATTCGAAGGAAGCATGCATGACAAACGGAAGCGGTGCCCATGCGGAAGATGATTTTGGTTTTGCTCATGTTGGCCGGTAGCGCGTGGGGAAAGCCGCCCACGGGCCAGGTAGATGGGCCGTCCTCGCTGATCAAAGGCGCCTTTCAGGCCACAATGAATACCGCGCCCCACCGCAATGACGTCTTTAATATCATCCACGCGGGCCGGATCTGCGGCCAAGCGGTGGTGATCACAGTGACCGGAAACCACGTGATGATGGTAAAGCGTCTCCACTTCCAGGGCGACCCGGAGAAGGGCGACCAGGCCGTTTTCGCCGGCCACGATACCCCCGCACGGGGCGTCAGCCGGCCGGCCGATCCCGCCGATCCCCCGAGTTCACGGCCTCCCAGTCCGCCGCATAAGCCTTTGCTGCATACCTGAACCACGGGCTCCTTTTCTTTTTCGAGCACTGGCGTATAATAGGCAGCATGATCTTTCCCAAGCGCTACGACGTCATCGTCATCGGGGCCGGGCACGCCGGTATTGAGGCCGGGCTGGCCGCCGCCCGCATGGGGTGCGAGACCCTCATGCTGACTATCAACCTCGACACCATCGGCCGCATGCCGTGCAACCCATCCATCGGCGGGCCCGCCAAGGGGCATCTGGTGCGAGAGGTGGACGCGCTGGGCGGGCAGATGGGGCGAGCCATCGACCAGGCCCACCTGCACATCCGCATGCTCAATACCGGCAAGGGATGTGCGGTCCAGGCCCTGCGCGCGCAGGCCGACCGGGACAAGTACATGCAGGTGATGAAGCAGGCCCTGGGCGAGCAGCCGCATTTGGACGTCAAGCAGGACACGGTCGAAGACATCCTCGTCGAAGGCGACGCAATAGTCGGCGTCAAGACGCAACTGGGCTTCACCATTCACGCTTCCTGCGTCGTCGTCACCACGGGCACGTTTCTCAACGGCCTCATCCACATGGGCGAACTCAACTACGCCGCAGGCCGCTCCGGAGAACCGCCGTCGGTGGCCCTCTCGGCTTCCCTCAAGAGCCTGGGCCTGACCATGGGCCGGCTGAAGACGGGTACGCCGCCCCGGGTCAACAAGCGCAGCATCGATTTTGCCAAGACCACCCCCCAGGAGCCCAGCGACGTGCCGCTGACTTTCTCCTACGAATCTCCGCAAGAGCTGCCCGAGCAGTTGCTCTGCTACCTGACCACCACTACCCTGGAGACGAAGCGGCTCATCCTGGAAAACATCCACCGCTCGCCCATGTACTCTGGCTTGATCGAAGGCACCGGGCCCCGCTACTGCCCGTCCATCGAAGACAAGATCATGCGTTTCCAGGACAAGGACACGCACCAGGTCTTTCTCGAGCCCGAAGGGCACCACACCCTCGAAGTGTACGTGCAGGGCATGTCGACCAGCCTGCCCATGGACGTGCAGATTCCCCTCATCCGGTCGGTCGTCGGCCTGGAGAACGCCGACATCATGCGGTACGGCTACGCCGTGGAGTACGACTTCGTCTTTCCCGAGCAGCTCCACGCTACCCTGGAGACCAAGCCGGTGCAGGGCCTCTTCCTGGCCGGCCAGATCAATGGCACTTCCGGCTATGAAGAGGCGGCCGCGCAGGGCATCATCGCCGGTATCAACGCGGCCCGCCGCGCCGCCGGGCAATCGTTGGTCACCCTCGGACGAGATGAGGCCTACATCGGGGTCCTCATCGACGACCTGGTCACCAAGGGCACCATCGAACCGTATCGGATGATGACGTCTCGGGCCGAGTACCGCCTCTTGCTGCGTCAGGACAATGCCGACCAGCGGCTCACCGGCCTGGGCCACGAGGTGGGGCTCATCCCCCGCGAGCGCTACGACCGTTTCTGCCACAAGTGGGCTCAGGTCGACGCCGAGGTGGCGAGGCTGTCGACCCGCCGGGTCCGAGGCCAGGAGGCCGAGGCCCTCACGGCGCGCTTCGATAGCAATGTGTCGGCGGGCACGACCTTCTTCGACCTCCTCAAGCGGCCGCAGATCACCTGGGGCGCGCTGCAGGAGTTGGACCCGGAGGCCCCCGGCCTGGCGGTCAACGTTGTCCAGCAAGTCGAGATCCGAGCCAAATACGAGGGCTACATCAAGCGTCAGGAAGAGCAGGTCAAGAACTTCCAGCGCTATGAGAGCATGGAGCTTCCACACACGATCGATTATGGGGCGCTGACCCATCTCTCCAAGGAGTCGCGGGAAAAGTTCACCCGGCAACGGCCCGCCACCATCGGGCAGGCCTCCCGCATCTCCGGGGTCAAGCCGGAGGACGTGCAGATGCTCATCCTCCACCTCGAGACCGGCCGACGACGAGCCGCCCGATGACCCTTGCCGTATTGAACGAGGCGGCCAAGAACTTTGGCATCTCAGTCGCCGATCGCCCTTTCGAAGACTATCTGAACTGCATCCTGACTGAAAACGACGCTTATGGCCTCACGTCACTGCGCCAGCCGGAGGAGGTGGAGAGCCAGCTCCTGGCCGATGCACTGGCTTTCTTCAGCGTGCCCGACCGCCCGGCCGGGCCGGTGGCGGATCTGGGGTCAGGGGCCGGCATTCCCGGGATTCCGCTCGCCCTGGTAGACCCGACCCTGGAGGTCACCCTGGTCGAGGCCCGCCAGCGCAAAGGTCAGTTCCTGGCCCGCATGATCGAGCGGCTGCGGCTCCGCCATCGAGTGCGGGTGGTGGCGGCGAGAGCCGAGGCTGTCGGCCGGGATTCGGCCACCCGGGAACACTTTGCCATCGTCGTGGCCAAGGGCCTGGCTCCCCTCAACGTATTGCTGGAGCTGGCCATCCCCCTGCTGCAGGTCGGGGGCCTGCTGGTGGCGTGGAAAGGCCCCGGTCTGGACGAAGAGATGACGAACGCCAAGCGGGCCTTCGACCTCCTGCACGCACACGTCGAAGCAACCCTGCCCTATGGTCTGCCCCAAGACCCTGCGCAGCGCCGCCTGGTGCTCATCCGCAAGGACCAGGCTACCCCCGAAACCTACCCCCGCCGCTCCGGCATGCCCAAGAAGTCACCGTTGTAACAAACCAGGATTCTTTGGAGGCGGCTCGGAATCTCGGGGCTCTTCAAGCGATGAGAGGGAGTTTACGTTGCGCACGCGGGTTGGATTGGCTGGCATCATCGGGCTTATCATGCTGGCAGGCTGCTCGGGATCGGGGGGCGATTCCGCGACGACGGGCCCAGCCGGCGGCCAAGGGACCTCCGTCTCCCTGGTTTTACGGGCATCGTCGGCCCCCGGGGCCGACCCCACCGTGACCTTCCAGGTCAACGTGCTCAGCGGTACGACATCCGTGGCCAATGCCGGTGGGTCTTTCACGGCCGGGCAGAGCGGCGTCGCCAACCTGACCGTGCCGGCCAATGTCCCTCTGACGGTGCAGGTTTCCGCCACGGAAGGAAGTCTGCAGTTTGCGGGTTCTACGACCACCATGGCAGCCCCGGGAACCGTCGACTCGGTGCAGTTGACGCTCCAACCCGTGGGGGCATCGTCCAGCCCCACCCCCACGCCCACCCCCTTCTCGCCGGCCCGCACCATCGACAACGTGCCGGGTCCACAAGGGCTGGCTTTCGATCCGACCAGCGGAGTTCTCTGGGCGGCCGTCTCCGGGGGACTGATGAAATTTGACCCCACCGGCACCTCGCTGGGCACTTTTGGCGTCGGCACGCTGGTGACCCCCATCGGGGTGGCGGTCGACAGCTCTGGCAACCTCTACGTCGGCGATTACGGTCTCCACCAAGCGGTCAAGTTCGATGCGAACGGCAATTTCCTGATGACTTTCGGATCCGGCCTGGGGCGGGTCACGGGGGTGGCGGTCGATACGTCTGGAAACGTCTATGTCGCCGACGACGACAATAGCCAGATCGACGTCTACGACTCAGCCGGCGTCTTCCAATATCAATTCAGTACGTCCATCCCGGCGGACGGGGGAGGCCTGGCGGGCAGCGTGGGGATTGCCCTGGACGGCTCCGGCCATCTCTGGGTGGCCGAGTTCTATTATCACACCGCGGC
>DASYBA010000956.1:0-3632 GCA_036501005.1 Candidatus Xenobia bacterium
TGTCAGAGTCTAGGGGATGGATATCAGCCTATCGGGCCGGCGGCCGAATTTCATGCCAACGACGCCCTGAACTGTTCCTTGGAGCTGCGCGATGCGCACCGCGGCCAGGAGTTCAAAGTGCGTTGGTACAATGATCACCAATTGATGAAAGAGACTCCCCATGTCCTGAAGGGCGACATGCCGCAAGGTTTTGTCGGCTTCACCGTGATGGCGCCGCAGGCCTGGGCGCCCGGCGACTATCACGCCGAGATCCTCGTCGACGGCCAGTCGGTCGATCAGTTGCCCTTCAAGGTCGTTCCGTGACGGATGCGTCGGACGTCAAGCGCATTCTCCTGGCGGACGACGAACCCCTCATCCGGCATCTGGCCCGCAAGACGCTGGCCGTGCTGAATTTTCAGATCCTCGAGGCGTCCAACGGCAACGAGGCGCTGACGTTGGCGAGAGAGCAGCATCCCGACCTCATCGTGTTGGATGTGCGCATGCCCGGAAAATCCGGCATCGAGGTGTGTCGAACGCTACGGCAGGAGAGCGCCACCCGCAGCACGCCCATCATCCTGCTGGCCGGTGACCCCGGTATCGAAGAACTGGCAGACGGAGATCTGGCCGGCGCCAATCACTTCTTCACCAAGCCGTTCAGTCCACTGGAGCTGATCCAGAAGGTGCGGGAGTTCCTCGACAACAAAAAGGAGTTGCCGACCGCGCCGTCCAGCCACCGCTCCGTGACCCGCCCGATGCAGTCTTCCGACTTGCAGCAAAAGGACCGGGAACAGCTCCTGCTCTATGCGGCCGATCTCAGCACGGTGTACGCGGAAGAGCAGCAGAAGCGAGAAGAGCTCCGCCAGGCCTTGGAGAAGCTGCGTGAGATGGAGAAGATGAAAGACATCTTCGTGTCGCTGGTCTCGCACGAGCTGCGTACGCCGCTCTCCATCATCAAAGGGTACGTATCGCTCATGGACCAGATCCTGGCGACCGTATCGCAAGGCGGCGAGCTGCAGCGCTTCACCCAGTCGATACAGCGTGCCGCCAACCGCCTGGAAGACCTCATCAAGGAGTTGCTCGACTTTTCCAAGATGAAGCACGGCATCGTGCCGATGGAAAAGAAGGCCGTCGAGCTGCCATCGCTGGTCAAGGTGGTGATGGAGGAGCTGGTGGCGACAGCCGCCGCCAAGGACATCGAGCTGACGCTCCTGTCGACTCCCGACCTGCGCCCCATCCAGGCCGACCCGATACGGCTGCGTGAAGCCATTACCCACATCGTCAAGAACGCCATCGCGTTTACCCTGCCCTCCGGGCGGGTGACCATGGAGCTCGTATCGGATGGCGTGTGGACCCGTTTGCGGGTGGCCGACACCGGGGTGGGCATTGCCCCGGAAGAGCAGGAGCGCATTTTTATACCATTCTACCAGGTGGAGGAGTACCTGACCCGCACCATCGAGGGTCTCGGCCTGGGGCTCTCCATCGCCCGTCACATCGTGGAGGACCACAGCGGCACCATCACGGTCGAAAGCGAGCTGGGCAAGGGCAGCGTGTTCGTCTTGAGCTTCCCCCTGCCGTCGGCGGAGCCGAAGGAAGTCCTGAGTCCCCTCAAAGCCTCTCCCGAGCGGCTCCAGGAGATCTCGGCCGGATTGTCGGCGCAGGGCAGCGAGAGCCAGCTACTGGTCTACGCCCAGGAACTGAGCGAACTATACAGTGCCGAGTCGGTGAAGACGCAACGGCTGGAAGAAAATCTCATGGAGATGGAACGGACCTATATCCAGACCATCGCCATGGTCGCCAAGATGGTCGATTTGAAGGACGCCTACTCGGGCGGCCATACCGACCGGGTGACGTTCGTGGCGCGCTGCGTGGCCCGCAAGCTCAACCCGGCCATCCTGGAGGATCGCAACTTCACCCTCGCCCTCTTGTTGCACGACCTGGGCAAGATCGGGGTGGCGGAGGAGTTGTTGCAGAAGGCCGAGCGATTGACCGACGAGGAGTGGGCCATCGTTCGCTCGCATGTCGAAATCGGCACCCGCATGCTGGGCAACATCCAATTCTTGACGCCGGCGCTGGTCGCGGTGCGGGCGCATCACGAGCGATGGGATGGTCGGGGCTATCCGGACGGGCTGCGTGGCGAGGAGATTCCATTGGTGGCTCGCATCATTTCGGTGGCCGATGCCTTCGAGGCCATGACGTCCGACCGACCCTATCGAAAGGGCTTGTCTCTCGAAGAGGCCCGCAAGGAGATCCAGGGCCACGCCGGCACCCAGTTCGACCCCAAGGTAGTAGACGCGTTCATTGCCACCTGGGAAAAGATCAGCCAGTTCCGCGATTTGAACGACGACGGCACACTGGACAGCGATTGACCGACTATCTCGATACGGCCGTCGCCATGGTGCGATCGGCCGGACAACACGCTCTCGCCTGCCTGGGCCAGTCCACCTCGATTGAATACAAAGGTGCGATCAATCCCGTGACCGAGGTCGACAAACATAACGAATCGGTCATGGTGGGCATGGTCCGTGAGCGCTATCCCGACCATGCGATCGTCGCCGAGGAGGGGAGTGGGGAGGCGAAGGAGAGCCGCTTCTGCTGGTATATCGACCCCCTCGACGGAACGGTGAACTGGACGCACGGACTGCCGTGGTTCTCGGCGTCGGCCGGGTTGCTCGTTGACGGGGTGGCAGAGGCAGGCGCCATCTATGTGCCCGCCACCGACGAACTGTACACCGCCGGGCGCGGCCAGGGGGCGTTCTGCAATGGCCAGCGCCTGCGGGTATCGGAAGAGAGAGAGTTGCGAAGGGCGGTCCTGGGCACGGGCTTTCCCTACGACGTGGCGAGCCGAGTGGATGACATCCTGGCGCCTCTGCGAGTCTTCCTGCAGCGGGCGCAGGGCGTGCGGCGGACGGGGAGCGCCTGCCTGGACCTGTGCATGGTGGCGGCGGGTCGATACGACGGCTTCTGGGAACTGGGCCTGAGCGTGTGGGACGTGGCCGCCGGGTTTCTAGTGGTTCAAGAAGCGGGGGGACGGGTCAGCGACTTCTCCGGCCGCCCCGGTGCGCTTTTGACAGACCAGGTGCTGGTCAGCAACGGCCATCTGCACGATGCCCTGCTGGCGTGTTTCACTCAGCTCTAAAGCAGCCGAAGTTCAATAGGGCAGCGGGATCCACTGGCCCATGGCATAGCCCATCAGCAGCGCGTAGGCGATATCCCCTCTCGTGCCCGGGCCCGCCAACCCACCCAGCAGCCAGGCCGCCAGGCAGACCAGGGTAAACAGAGACATCAAGAGACCCCAGAATGGGATGCCCAGCAGCGCCAGCGTCAGCGCCCCGGCCGCACTGAGGCCCGCCCAGGACCAGCGGGGCACATTTTCGATGCGGCGGGCTCCATGCACGATCAATCCGGCGACGACCGCAACGCCCACTTGGAGCGGCAGTCGCCGCCAGGTGGGCAGGGTTCCCAGCCAGGGGCTGAGACACCACGCCAGGACCGCCAGAACCAGCAGGCTGCCCCACGACCCCCGAGTCAACCAGGCCGCCGAGGCCAGGGCCAGGAGCGTGCCCAGCAACCGCCCGAGCCACCAGTGGCCCACAGGGGCTGGCGTGAGGCCTACCGCGTGGCAGGCCCCCTCGACGGCCGCCTGGACCAGTTTC
>DASYBA010000957.1:0-3541 GCA_036501005.1 Candidatus Xenobia bacterium
ACCAGGCCGAACCCGGCCACCATGTGACCGTTGATGACGTAGTCGTAGGAGCCACCGGGCGCGCTCTCGCCCTGCCGCTTGAGAATGTGGAAGTGGTAGCCATGGTACGGCTCGTGCTTGCCCTGGCCGACGGCATAACCCTCCGCCGATGCCTGCGCCACCATGGCGCCCATCGGGCTCCGGGCCTGACCAGGCACCACCGCCCAGTAGAGGCCGTCGTGGTGACCCGCGGTCGACATGTAGTGCTGCGCATACTGCACCAGGCCGTCCTCCCGGATCTGGCTGGCATAGTCTCGTTGCGCCGCCACGTAGGCCTCGCACACCTGGACGGCGTTCAGTTCGTCGGCGCCAATGCGGCGGTCGAGGATGTCCTGCACCCCGGCCTGCGTATCGAACCGCCACGCCGACCCCTCTCGAACCAGGGGAATGGGAAACGGCCAGCTCTCCGTACCGACGTCGAGCACCACGCTGCCATCGGTTCTGGCCACCAGGCCGTGGGACGTGTCATAGGCGGTCAGGAAGCGGCTGCGACCCCGCTTGTCGGCCACCGCGTCGCCCGTATGAATCAGTGGACCTGCATCCGGCCCGAGAATGGCCTGCAGGCGGGCTTGATCGTTGGATCGCACCGCGCTGGCCAGGGCCCGCACGGCCGACGCGGGAGATGGAAACGTCACCTGGTCCGCGGCCGCCGCGGCGACCACGCAAGACAGAACAAACACCGCCATCCAACGAGTCATTCGAAAGGATCCTTTCATCGTTCTTGACCTCGCTTCGGCTGCGGTCGAGGAGGTGGCGGCGTAAACGTGCGCGGCGGCTGTGCCTGCATGCGCGGCATCGGCGCCATGGGCGTAAACGAGGGCGGGCGAGTCATGATGGGTGGAGCCATGGGACGCACCGGCGCGGGCACGGGTTGGTTGCGACTATAGGCACCCTGCCCGCGCTGCATGTTCACCGGCCCACCGGGCTGTACGTTGAACAAGCTCGGGACGACGGGCTGCGGAGGTCGTTGGACCCGGGGCTGAAACCGCGTGACCGGGGTGACGGCGGGGGTTGACGTGTAGGACGGCCGGCTATGCTGTACCGGCATCGTCGGGTGGGTGTAGGCGGGCGTTCTGACCGTGGGATATCCCCGGCCCGGGGCCGGCATGATCGCGGGGACGGGCGCCACCCGATGCGCCGCATTGAACTGCCACGCCCCGACGTGCTGCTGGACATCCTGGTGGATCCGCGAGAAGAGCGCAGGGTTCTGATGACCCCGCCCCTGGTAATAGTAGTTGTACCCCTGGCCAAAGTACATGTGGTGGTGGCGCCAGTCGGGCACGCCGAACCACAAGTGGTTCCCCACCTGGTAGTGGTGGTGCCAGCCGAGGACGTACGGTCCCGCCACGCCGAAAAAAAGCACCATGGGGTTGTAGGTGGGCACCCACATCTGGTCGGGATAGTACGGTTCGATACAAAGCGCCCCATTGACGTAGGCGATGTTCTCGTACTGATTGGAGGTCAGGGCGCCCTCCGACATGGCTTCCTGGCGGAGCGTCTGGATGGCGTCATAGACATCTTGAGGCTGGGTCAGGAAGGCGTTGCCCAGGCCTTCGGTCCATGGCATGTTGCCCGCCATCTGGTTGAGGACGTCGGGAAAAGCCGTCAGCGACTTCACCGACGGATCCCAATCAATTCCGCCCAGCGCGCGGTCGACCTGGTCGGGCTGCAGCGCGCCGTTCGCCGATACCCAGCCCGCCGCGTCGGAGACCTCCTGGGGATAGGTCGAGGCGGCCAGGACGTCTGATATAAGCGGATCCGGATACAGCGCGATCGGCCCGACGAGCTGCTGGATCTCCTCCTGGGTATAGGCCATGGCCGGGCTCAAGCACGCCACCGTGAGCCCAACGGCAAGCAGGAACAACAGAATTCTTTTCATCGCCGGGTAGTATACCACAGCCGGCTGCCGAACTAAACCGCCATGAACGATTCGGCCGGGGACGACCGCCGGACGTCGTTCCACGCCGCCATGGCCTGTTCTGTGGGCGACTCCTGGAGGGCGAGGCTGGATTCAATCCACCGATCGCAAGCCCGGAACAACCGGCACCGGGGGTAGCGAGCCGCCGCCCGCAGCAGGGTGCGAGCCTGGTCGACACTCCCCGTGGCCCGTTCGTACAGCGCCAGGGACCGATAGATTCGGCCTCGCACCTCGCCGGGCAGCATGCGCTTCTGCATCGCTTGCCGCAGGAGATCAAGATGTTCATGGGCGGCCTCCAGCCGACCCGCCATGATATAGGCGAACGTGCGATCCGTGTGCAACAGCAACTGATGCAAGTCGCCCAGCCACGCTCCGTCGACCCTTTGGAAGGCTTCTTCGGCCGCCTCCCAGGCCCCACACCACGCCAGCGACGTGGCCCGATTGAGCTGCAGCAGCGCCTTCAAGCGATCATCGGTGGCCCGAGCCAGCTCCCGCTCAACCAGGGCTCCATGCTGAGCGCAGCGGCCCTGGCGGAACAGCCACAGGGCCCACTGTAGACGGCACCAGACGGGGGCATCCCAGGCCACCCACCACACGGCCACTGCGGCTCCCATGCCCAACCATACCGCCATGTGTTGAGATTCGGCAAGGTATCCCGCAGCACCTTGACCTCGGCAGATTATTAAGGTAGTATACTCCCATAAGGAGGTATACTACCATGCCAAAACGAACCATCTACGTGCGGGACGAAGACGTGGCTCTGTTCGACAAGGTCGCAGAGGAGGGCAGCCTGTCGGCGGTCATCGCCCGGGCCGTCAAGGCCGACCGGGGAGAAGCTCCAGCGCCCAGCGACACCGACCCCAAAACCGTCAGGAGCGAGGAAGTCTTCACCCCGGGGCGCTTCATCGAGTTCTCGGTGGAGAAGGAGGAGCCGAAAGAAAAGAAGCCGGTCGCGGTCGTCGAGCTGCTCGACGTGGACCCGTTCTCGGTGGAAGTCGGCAAAGGTCTTCTGTCGCTGGTCGATCCCAAGCAGGGCGCCAAGCTGCTGGAACGGATCACGGCCGTGCGCCGCCATATGGCCGTCAAGCTGGGCATCATCCTCCCGGGCGTTCGCTTCCGGGACAACCTGAAGCTGCGGCCCAACGAGTACCACCTCCGCCTGCGTGACGGGCTGGTGGCCACGGGTGTGGTGGAACTCAACCACTTCCTGACGCTTCCCAAGGACGGCGTGCTTCCCGACGTGCCCGGCAAGGCCGCCTTCGACCCCGTCCTGGAATGCCCCGCGCTGTGGGTCAAACCCGACGTTCGTCCCACGTTGGACGAAGGCGGGTTCATGGTTTTCGACCCGATATCCGTCATCGCGTCCCACCTGACGCAGGTCATCGAACGGAACGCGGCCAGCTTCCTCGGGTTGCCAGAGACAGAAGTCCTGCTGGGCCGGCTGCGCAAGACCCATGCCGTCCTCATCAACGCAGCCATGCCCGACACCATCTCCCTGGTCCAGCTCTGGCGCCTGCTCCGCATGCTGCTGCGAGAGCGAGTCTCGATTCGAGACCTGGTGGTCATCCTGGAGACGATCCTGGA
>DASYBA010000958.1:0-12912 GCA_036501005.1 Candidatus Xenobia bacterium
CACGCCCACGGCACAGAAGTTGAGGTGGCCGCCAGTTGGGGCCGATATGCCGGCCCCCTGTCGCGGGCCATTCCTGCCAAAGTCTGCGTATCGGGGTTTGTGGGCACACGCCCGGAAGACGTCCAGCAGCGACCCGTCGAGCCGCAGGCGGACGGCAGCTATATCGTTGCGGGTCACCACCAGGTCACACCCTACGCCACCATCCCAGAGATCGTCGGGCTCGCGGGCAAGCAGAAAGAGCTCGAGCACGCCGCCACTCCGCTCATGTGGAAGTACGCCGGCGACGGGGCCATGTGACCCTAGACCGGGCGGACCTCGTAGACCCGAATGGTATCCTGTTTGCCCTTCACCGTCTGCACGCCGCGGTCGATAAACTCGGCTTCCCCTTGCATGTAGGGGGCCGCCTCCTGGTACGTCGTCTCGCTGATGAGCAGCACCGTATCGAGAGGCTTGTTCAGCCCCAGGATGCGGCTGGCCTGGTTCACGCCATCGCCCACCGCCGCATATTCGCTACGCTCTTCAGAGCCCACGATGCCGACGACGACCTGGCCCGTGTTGATGCCGATCTTGACGTCGTAGAACCCGATCTTCCCGCTGTTTTCCCGTTGCAGCTCCCGCAGCCGCTTCACCATGGCCACCGCGGTACGCACCGCTCGAGCGGCGTGATCGCTCTGCGCGCCCGGGGCCCCGTACATGACCATGATCTCGTCCCCGACGAACTGCTTGATGGTGCCGCCGTTGTTGAAGATGATCTGGTTCATTTCGCGGAAGTAGTCGTTCAACATTTCGATAATCTGGCCCGGCGGACGTCGTTCACAGGTCGGCGTGAAGTCGTTGATGTCGGAGAAGAGGATGGTCACCGTGCGCATCTGCCCGCCCAGTTGGACCTTGCTGGTATCCCGGGTCAGCTCGTCCATGACCTGCGGCGAAACGAATCGGCCAAACAGGTTCTTGACCGTCTCGTAGCGGCGTTTCTCGGTGACGTCGTCGGCCACCATGGCCACCCCGATCTGTTCGTCCCGCAGGTTGCGCAGCGGTGACACGTTGAGGTTCAACGTGATCTCCGGCGTTTCGCCCAACGAATAGGCCAGCTCCCGGCCCGTCACGGTCTCGCCCAGCCCGGCGACCGCGGCGATCAAACTCAATAGATCCCGACCGGCAGGGCTCTTGAACAATATCGGATCCATCGTGTTCAACACATTGTCACGATACAGCCCGAAGATCCTCTCGGCCGCCCGGTTGAACGTCGTGATGCGGCCGACGGTATCGACCGACACAATCCCGCTGGACACGGATTCAAAAATAGCTTCCTGCTCGTTCATGCGCCGTCGCAGCTCGGCAAAGAGACGGGCATTCTCGATGGCGATGCCCGCGAGGTGGGAAAAGGTCTCCAAAAGCTCCAGGTCGCCCTGTTTGAAGACGCCCGCCTTCATGCGATTGTCGACGTAGATGACCCCGATGATGCCGCCCTTGACCTGCATCGGCACGCACATGATGGAGCGTAGCCCGTGCACCATGACGCTCTTTGAACCCGAGAACCGGGGATCGTCCATGGCCGACAGCGTCAGGACCGGCTGCTGCTGGGTGACCACCTGCTGCACAATCGACATGCTGACGCCGTGGTCGTCGTCGATGGCCTCTCGGGTGGTGTCTCGAGCCGTGCGCACGACCATGGCCCCGGTGCTGGCGTCGCGCAGCATGATGAAGCCGCGCTCCGCCTTCATCAGCATGATGATCTTGTCCATGACCGTGTTGAGCACCTCGTCGATCTCCAATGACGAGTTGATCTCCTTGCTGATCTCATAGAGCAGCCGGAAACGGTCAGTGACAGCCCCCACGGTAGATTGCTTGTCCAATCGATGCTCGAATTGGCGTCCAGGGCGAGGGAACCCTGCCGACAGAGGGAGCGTCCACAGCCCCCACGAATTCTAAAGAGGTGGGCCGCCCAAGCTTCTACCAGCAGCCACTCCATTACGAAGTCGCTTTTGGCTGGCGGGACATCGTCTCCGAGTGTGCCTTCCTGACGCAGTGCAGCGAGACGTTCGGCGGCGGCAAACCCCATCGGTTTCTAGAACTGGCGGCGGGCCCAGGGTTTCACTTGCGGGAGATGGCCCGCCGAGGGGTCGAGTCGGTCGGCGTCGAGTTGTCCGAGCCCATGGCCACTTACACCCGGCAAAAGCTGGCAGACACGGGGCTTTCCAATCGGGGCACCGTCATCCAGGGCGACATGCGAAACTTCACCGTGCCGGCCGCGGTCGACCTGGCGTTCACGGCCATCAACTCCTTCGCCTACCTGCTGACCATCGACGACATGCTCAAGCACCTGGACTGCGTCGCCCGGGCGCTCCGCCCTCGGGGCGTGTACGTCATCGAGTTGACCCACCCCAAGAAGTACTGGCTGGGCGAGACCGTCACCCAGGACACCTGGAGCGCGCAACGGGATGGCTTGCAGGTCGACATGCAGTGGGACTGCGGCAAGCACCGGGAAATCGACGCCCTGACCCAGGTGGCCACCATCCGCTGGCAGTATGAAGCCAGCACCAACGGCAAGAAGCAGAAGTTCAGCGGCAGTGAGAAGATGCGCGTCACCACGGCGCAGGAGATCCTGGCCGCGGTGCGCATGGGCGGCCACTTCGAGGTCGTCGACTGGCGCGGCGCCATGAGCTGGAAGGTGCCCTTCACCAATGAGAAACGCTCCTGGCGCATGATCCCCATCCTGCGAAAACTGACCTAGTGATCCATCGGTCCCTCGAGAGCATCGGGCGGGAATGGTTTGGTCTCGTCGTGCTGCAGCAGTATCTCGGGTCTTTGGGAACAGTACAGGACGTCCATCGACAGAGCCAGGACCACGACCTCATCTTCACCCCGCCCGGGGGCGCACCGCAGACCATCGACGTCAAGGTCGACTACTACTTCGGAGCCGACGACAAGAGCGATTTTCACCGGCGGCGGACTGGCTTTGCCGCCCTCGAAACCGTGTCCAACGACGTGCTGGGCACCCTGGGGTGGATGGTGACGTCGGCGACCGACTATATCATGTATTACTTTCTCGCCCTCGACAATCCACCCGACCAGTTGCGGGCGTGGAGCGCGGCGGGCGATGCCGAGGCCGCGCTCCACGGCTTGCAGGCCTACGACGACTGCCTTCTGGTGCTGCCCACCCGGGCTCTCCAGGCGTGGTTCTGGGAGGACAAGCGGTACCTGGGCTGGCGGCACTGCCGTATTCCCAACGTCGATGGCGACGGCCGCGTCTACCACACCTGGGTCCGTCTGACCCCGGTGGAAGCCCTGGTGCGGCTTCCCGGCGTCCGGCTGTATGATCGGCTGGTGGCCGCCCTGCACAGCAGGAGGTTGGCCGATCCTTGAAGAATTTTCACCAGACCTAAGACGGTCGGGAGAATTCCGATGATCCGGTTAGATCAGCTTAGCCCCCATCCCCATACCTACATCCGGTGGACCCCGCTGGGCTGGTGCCCCGAAGAGGCCCCACCGCTGGCGGAAGCGGAGCCTGCGCCTATCGAGCTGGCCCCCGACACGACGGTGGCCGGTCGATACGTGGTGGAAGGCCTCATCGGACAGGGCGGCATGGGCCTGGTGTATCGAGCCCGCCAGATCGCCCTGGGCGGTCGCCGGGTCGCCATCAAGCACATCAACCCGGCCGCCTTCCACCCCGACGACCTCTCCGTCGCACTCGATACGCTCAAGAACGAGGCCCTGGTCATGGCCTCCCTCTCCCATCCGCACCTGGCCACCGTGTACGACTGGGTGGAGGATGCCGGCCACTTCTACCTGGTCATGGAGTATATCGAAGGCCAGACGCTGCAGCAGCATATCGAACAGGCTGGCGCCCCGCTGAGCTTCCAAGAGCTGGTGACGTACGGCAGCCAGATCTGCGCCGTACTCAACCATCTCCACAGCCAGGATTCGCCCATCCTGTATCGCGACATGAAGCCGTCCAACCTGATTCTCGACGCCAACGGCCACCTGCGCCTCATCGACTTTGGCGTCGCCCGCTGCTTCACCGACGTGGCCGCCCTGGAGCGGGTGGAAGGCACCCCCGGCTTTGCGTCGCCCGAGCAGCTTCGAGTCATCTCCAGCCTGCCCGACGTGCGCTCCGAAGTCTATAGCGTGGGGGCCACGCTTTACTACCTGGCCACCGGCCAGATCCCGACCGATGCCCGCCGCCGCATCGCCGAAGAACGGCTGCCCCCCATCTCCCGCAGCCGATCCGACCTGCCGATTCGCTTTCACGGCCTCGTCAAGCGGGCCATGAAACTCAACCCGGACCGGCGATTCCAGACCGTCGACGATCTGCACGACGCCCTCATGCAGATCCAGTTCGAAACCAACAACCGGGAAACGAAGCGACTGCCGCTGTACCCGATTCTGGCGGAAGAGCTGCAGGCCGTTCCGGCCACCGTGTCTGCGCCGACGGCGGATGCCCTCCCCGCCCCCCTGCCGCCCCGACCCACCGCGATCGATCGGATGAAGACCCTCATCGGCACCGCGGCGCAGACGCTGGCCCAGTTGACCGCCCGCCACCAGGCCCCGACCACCGATGATGCCGCCCGCCTGCGGGCTCGCATTCAAGACTGGCTGGGTCGCGAGGAGCCCCTCCACCTCACCGCATTTCGAGACGGCCTCCTCACCATCGAGTCGTCCACCAAGAAGGCCCTGCGCTTTCCCCTCAAGGTCCGCTTCTACCCCGCCGGCCAGAAGCGGCCTCTGGAACGGGTCTTCGCCAGCGCCTCCCGCATTCCGGGCGCCCAGCCGCCGGCCTGGGTCGTCGATGCCCGGGACCTGCCCTACGACATCCGCGAGGCCCTCGCTCAGACCTTCGACATGATCGGCTCCGGGGACGACCGGCGGATTCGCCCTCGCCACCGCACACGCTTCCAGGTCACCTCCCCGACCTTCTACGGTCACAAAGCCGTCGCCTTGGACGTCAACCAGGAGGGCGTCTGCGTCCACGCCCCCTATTCCCTCGAACCCGGCCTGGTGACGGAGTTGTCGCTCGAGTTCGACGACGAAACCCTGGAGCCGCTCACGGTGCGAGCCGAGCTGCGCTGGTGCGAGGCCCAGTCCCGCGGGGGCGCCCACCTGGGCTTCCAGTTCGTCGAGGCCAACGACGAGGTGCGCCGCACCATTGCCCAATACGAACAGCATCTGACCGGGCCGGTGGCGATCCGCCTTTAGCGTTTGCGCAGCTTGGGGTCTAGCTTGAGGGCGTCTTCGAGCGCCTGCTGGGCGGCCCGTCTGTTGCCCTGCTTCTGATATTCCACCACTTCGAGCATGGGGTACCTGGCGTTGGTCGGCGCCAACCTACGGGCCCGTTCCAGCAGGATGAGCGCCGGGTCGTATTGCTGGAGCTGATCGTGGCAGACGGCCGCTCCGCCCAGGGCATCCAGGTTGTCCGGATCGATAGCGAGGGCCGAGAGGTAGGCGCGGAGGGCGCCCGGGAAGTTGCGTAACCCCATGAAGTGCCCGCCCATCTGCATGAACGTGTTGAAGACTTGAGGCCGCAGGGCATCCTGGCGGAAGGGCTGGATGGTCTTGATGAGGGCCCAGGGAAAGCGGTCCACCGCGGCTTGCCACCAGCGCTCGGCGAGGCGGGCATGGCCGTTGCGATCGGCCAAGAGCGCCATGCGGTTGTAGAAGTCGGGAAAGTTCACGTCGTCCAAGGCCAGGGCGTGGCCCTCAGCGTCCAGCGCCGTCTTGACGTCGTTGGCCGCCAGACCGACTTGGGCCAGGCGATCCCAGTCGACCGCCCGGTGCGGGTCCACGGCCACGCCATGACGGGCGTATTTCCAAGCGGCGTCCATGCCGTTCGGATCGGGTAGATACGCATCGACCAGCCCCTCGCACGCATCCGACTTCCACGGGTTGGCCCGCAGCGAATCCTTCAGCCACATGACGGCCGTATCGGTTCGGCCGTGCTGGAGGAAGAAGGCTCCCACCACCTGATCGTGATCGCCCGCCCAGCCGCGAATCGATACGAACGCCAGCGCCACCACGACCACCGATCCCATGAGTCGGCTTGCACCGGGCCTTCCCTCCGGCAGGGCCTCGCGGTCCGCCTCCCCCATGACCGCGGCGGCCGCCAGCACGCAGAAAGTGACCGGCAGGGCCATGAACTTCCAGTCGACGTCGACGGCGGCGTGGACGAGCGATCCCGCCATGCCCAACCCGAACGCCGCTTGCATGAGGGAGGGTTGGCGGCGGAGCGCCTGCCCCCACGTGCCGCCGGTCCAGCAGAGCCAGGCCAGAAAGACCAGCGACGCCACCGCTCCGCCCTCCGCCAGCCAGTCGAGGTACAGGCTGTGACTGAACCGGGAGTACCAGCGAAAGTCTTGTTGGTATTGGGGATAGTAGCGTGCAAAACAGTTGATGCCGACCCCCAGCAGCGGGTGATCAAGCCACATCCGCCAGGCCGACTGGTAGAACGCTCGCCGAGCCATGACGGAGGAGATGTCTTTCTGCTCCGTGTTCTCGGCTCGCACCAGCGCCTGGGGGGGAACCAGGTGAAGCCCTTGACCGGCCACCGCCGATCCCAGGCCGGAAAACAAGGCCCACGAGAGGATGAAACACAGCAGCAGCCGCTTCCAGTGGCGGCGGCCGGCCCACAGGGCGAACAGCCCCACGGCCACCAGCCCGGCCCCCCACCCGGCGCGGGACGCGGTCAAGAGCAGGGCCCCTCCTTCGCCCGCCGCGCAGAAGAGCCAGGCCCCGGAGTTCGAGCCCAGGTATAAGGCCAGGGTGACCGGCAGCACCATCACCAGATAACCGGCCGCCATGTTCTGTTGAAAGAACCCCCCCGACATGAAATCCGCCTTGTCCAGCCAATACATGCCCAGTCCCGACCAGGCCGCCAGGCCGCCGGACAGGGCCAGAAGCTGGGGCAGCAAGCGGTGGATCCGCTCCTCTCGGAGCCGCTCCAAGGTCAACTGGTAGACCAGAAAGGGCAACCCCAGGGAGAGTGCCCCCGACCACGCCTCCGCCGGGGCATCCGCATGGCCGGCGCTCAGCACCAGAGGCACCAGCAAGAGCGCCGCCAGACGGCTGCCGGTCCGGCCGACCGCAGCCACCTCCCGCCGCTCCAGAAGCCACGGCACCAGGGTCAGGCAGCACAACATGCGGATGAGCAGAATGCTGAACGGCTGCCCCCCGCCGGCATCCAGAAAGTCCGGCTCGGCCAGGCCTGGCCCCGCCAGAAGATGCCACAAGTCCTGGAACAGGCAATAGAGGGAGCTCAGCCCCGGAAAGAGGAGCAACAGAAAGAACGACGAGTGGCACAAGGCCCGCGCCAGGACACGCACCTTCTCGCCTAGGTCGTCAGTACTGTTCAGGCGACGGGGGTGGGCTGGAGCAACGCTGCGAGCTGGGGTCGGGCCTTATCGATATTGAATTTGAGCGAACCGAAGTTGGCTCCGCTGGCGCCCATCAACAGAAGAACGTGCTGCCCATGCAGGCTCTGCACCACCAGGATGCCCTTGTCGAATTCCAGCACCCACAGGGAGAACTTGCCCGGGTTGTGCTCGTCGAGGAACGTCACGCCCTCCTGCACGAATTCGCCCAGGCTCTCTTCCGGAACGTTCTCCTTGAGCTCCTGGTGCACGATGTAGCCCGTGCGCGTCACCACCAGGGCCGCGGCCACGTTGCGAATCTTGGCCAGCGAGCCGATGATGTCGGACAGGTTGGGCGCAATCTGCTGATAGAACCCCAGCGCGGCCTCGGGCGGGGTTGGCTTGCGGGCCGCCTCGGCAGCCGCAGCCGCCTCGGCCGCCCGTTGCTCGCGGGCCTCGGCATCGGCGCGTTGCTGCGCCTCCTCGAAACGCAACCGCTCCAGTTCCTCGGCCTCGAGACGAAGGCGTTCGGCCTCCTGGTGCTCCTCCTGGCGCTCGGAGCGGACTCTTTCCCAGGTGTCCAGTATCGATAGCGCCCCTTCGACAAACTTTTTGCGCTGAGTCGCACACAGGACGTGGTATTCCATGACCGGATCCTGGCTATCGACCTCCTGTCGAATCTGCTCGAACTCCTCGATGTCTTGCGCAATCTGGTCGCGCTCGTGCAGCAGCTTGCCCCGCAAGGGATGGACGTCTTCGTCCGGCGGCAGGTAGCCGTTGACCTGGCGAATGGCCTCGACATATTGGGGCGGGGCATCGGCCACCCGCGTCAGCAATTTCAATAACAGGTGCGCGCCCGCGAGGTTGGGTGAGGCTGTCAGCATGCGGCTGACCTCGGCATACGACTCTTCATAGCGCCGCTGCATCAGATAGATGCGCGCAATGGCCAGGCGGGCATCGGGGCTGTCCTGGCTGATCTTTTCGAAGACCCTCAAGGCTTCCAGCGGATGCCCCCCGGCCAGGTTGGCTTCGGCGTACTGGACCAGCAGCTCCCGATTGTCCGGCGCTTCCTGAATCTGCCTGCAGTAGGCTTGGATCTGGCTTTCCAGTGTTGTCAGCGTCTCGTCCGCTCCCAGAATGGTCTGGTCCTCCCTCAAAACCGCCGGCGATTCGATGGGGTTTGTCATCACGTCAAGCAAGTTGGTTAGGCAAACTTTCCTGGAGTCCCTGCCGGTGTACCCCTCACGCCGGCAGTAGTCCGTCCACGGCTTTTCGGTTCTTGCGAATCTCCAGGCGCAGGCGTCCCAGATTGGTTTCGGGCTCGGTCACGATGACCAGCGCCGCCTTGGAGTCGAGTACTTCGGCCAGAATGCTGTAGTCGCTGAATTCGGCATGCGAATGGTTGACCGAGCCCCGGTCCATTCTAGACCCCATGCGCTGGCCGAGCCCCAGGCACCGAGAGGCCAACGCCTGGACCTGGGCCAGGTCGTGCTCGCCCTTTTCAGCGTGGCTGCCCGCCAGAGTGCCATCCGGGGCCAACAACAGGACGCACTGGACGCCCTCCAGCCGACAGAAGTTTTCCAGGGTTTTCTGCAGCTCCTCGCTCATCTAACGCACCGGTCGCACGTTGACGACCTCCCCCTCCTGCATGTTGAGCTGCTTGAGCAGGTTCTTGGAGATGGAGATGAACTGCTGCATCTTTTTGGCGGCCTGGCACCGAGCCTGGCGAATTTCGCCCGTCGGCGTCTCCAGTTCGACCGGGAAAGCACCGGTGCCCTTGATGCCCCATTCTTTCAAGATGAATTCGTCGATCTTGACGACGTCGTCGGACCCCTTGAAGATACCCGACTCCACCCGGGCAATGAGCGGCCGAGTCTTCTCCAGCTCCTCGTCGATGACGCGCTTGGCCTGCTCGATCTGCATGTGCTTTTCGCCGTACACGTTGAGATAGCCACCGTCTCGCCCCAACTGATCGAAGGCGCGGTTGAGCTCGTCCAACCCACACAGCACCTGGCCGTATTCTCGGGCAAACGTGTCGTAGACCAGCTTGCCTCGGTCGACCAGCGCGTAGGTCGTGCCATCTCGCGACACGAACTCCATCATGCCGGACTGCTCTTCCTGCTCCAGGCCGTCGCGGATCCGCTTGATCTCTTTCTTCTTGGCCTCCACGTTGACGAACAGGCGCTGGAACGAGAAGGCGGCTGACAGCACGCCGATCATCTGCGCCGACATCACGTAAACCGAGGTGGGCGTCTCGTACCCTCGCAGTCGATTGAGAATGCGCTGCTTCTGCACCACCTGGCAGTTGCCCTCGGGCATTTCGAAGGCCCGCACGAAGGTGCCGTGGTGGTAGAAGATGTAGCCCGAGTTCTGCGGCCCCGTATCGGTCCGCACGTAACCGGTGAAAGCCTGCTGCTCCAGGTTCTGCACCATCACTTCAACGTCGGCCTGGCTCAGCGTCTCATGTTCGAACAAGATATTGCCCCGTGGAATGGAAAACAAAGTCAACAACCTCGCTTTTTCAACCAACTACCTTTCGCTAGGAACCTCACGGTTCCCCGCCGGCGGCCCCGCCCTAATCTCCCCGCTCCTGGCGGCCTCGATCCAGTTCCTTTTGCAGTTCGAGGCGAAGGGCAGACTTGTCGATTTTTCGATTGGTGGGAGAATCGGGACCATCATCGGCCACCGGCCCGACCATGGTGCTGGGACTGGCCGTCGGGGCGGCCTGCTTGGTGTCCGGCGTCGACGCCGGCAGATCGCTGGAGGGCAGCTTGGCTCGGGGCCGGCCCTTCGGACTATCCGCCGGCTTGACGGTATCCGACTCAATGCTCACCTTGGCGACGGGGGGCAAGGGGGCAGAGGGCTCGTCGACCTTCCCCCGAGTCGGCTCGTCCTGCGACACCTTGCTCAACAACTGTTGCCAGGCTTCGTCGTCGCCCGACGACGGAGGGGCGGGCGGCGGACTCCCGATGATGGCGGTGCGGCTGTCCTCCGGCCGGAAGTTGGCACCGCCCCGCGTGGATGCATCGCCCGGGCGCTGGATGAAGCTGGTCATGCCCAGCTTGGTCGGGTCGATGGGGCCGTCATCCTGGATGTATTGAGCCGTCTTGCTGGGGGCGCGGTGGCTGACCACCTGGGCCGAAATTGGAACCACCAGCTTCCTGAAGCGGCCCTGGCGATTTTCGTCGACCAGTCTAGTCAGCACCAGCACCAGCAGCACGCCGAGGCAGGCAAAGCATGCCATGAGGGGGTAGCGCAGACGGAAAAGCTCGGCATCCGGCGGAGCCAGCAGCGCCAACCCCGAAGCGCCCGCCGGGGTGGCGGCCAGCAGCGTGACCGCACAACCGGCCGCTACCCTGCTCCATCCCTTCCAGTGCATCAAACGTCCTTCCGCCCTTGACCCTACACGAGGCATCCGCGCCCGTGGGCGCACGTCCATCATGTTCATTACCCATCCCGGCCGCTCCTGGCTGGACCAGACTAGACCTGTCTAACCCAGCAGACCTTCCACCTGGGTGATGCGGTCGGCGACGTCGCGAAAGGAGATGTCGGTCGCATAGACATCCTGAAAGGTGGTCAGGGCGTCGTCCAGGCGCCCCGCGTCCTGGTACATGGAGGCCAGGTCATACCGCAAGTCGAGCGTCTCGTCCTCGGGAAACTTGTCGATGATCCGTTGGTGGGTGCGGATGGCCAGCTCGAGCATGCCCTGTTCCTTGAAACTCGTCGCCATCGCCTGGTAGGCGGGCAGCATGGTCTCAGGGTCCTGGCTGGCTCGATGGAACTCGGACACGGCCTCCTCTTCAAAGCCCAGGGCCCGATAGAACTGGCCCAGCTTGAGACGGGCCTGAGGGTCGTCGGCCTTGAACCCGGTGGCCTGCTTATAGGTGTCGACGATCCAGCCCAGTTGCCCGGTCGCAAACAGCCGGTTGGCGTATTGGTTGAACCCCTCGAGATTCCCCTGGATGGCGTACAGGAGCCCGACGCGGGCCGTCAGCTTCAGATCCTCCTCCTCCGCCAGGCTCTGGGCCTCGACATAGATTGGCAGCGCCCGCTCGTAGTCGTGGTGGCCGAACAACTGATCGGCAAAGCGGATCTTCCACGCCACCGGACTGGAGGCGTACGGCGACGCCTCATCATAGATGGCCTGGGCGCCCTCGGCATCGCCCTGCAAGAGCTTCAGCTCGACAATGCGGTGGAACTCCCGCATGGCGGCCTCGGTCTGCTCCTGCTTGAGCATCAGGTCGGCCGCCCGCTTGTGGGTGCTGATGGCTTCGTCGATGTGATCGGCTTCTTCGTAGCGCCGGGCCGCGCTGAGCAGCATCGAGAGGGCGGCCTCCAGGGTGCCCTGCTTCTCCAGGAGGTCGACGATGCGATCCTGCAGGAAGTTGGCCTGGCGCGCCAGGTGGTCCTGGTTGCAGCGCTCGACCATGTCTCCCAGCGCCTTGACGCCGGCCGGAATCTGATCCTCTTTGACGTAGAAGTGGCCCAGTCGGTCGTAGACCCGGGCCGCCGCCTCCATGTGGTCGCCCCGCAGCAGCCCTTCGAGAATGTCCTGATACTCCTGGATGGCCCGCTCCAACTTGCCTTCCTGCACGCTGAGCTCGGCCATTTTTTCGCGCACTTCCCAGTGCTCGGCGACGAGCCCCTCCTGCCGCAGCACGTCGGCGATGCGCTGGTAGACGTTGAGCACCCGGTGGTACTGCTTCTTCGACAGGTACACCGCCACCAGGTCGTTCATGAGGGCCAGGCCGTCTTGCAAATGGTGGCCTTCGAGATAGATTTCAGCCAGTTGCAGACGCAGGTCGCTGTGCAGCGGCTGCAGCTCGAGAATCTCCTGCACGCAGCGACTGGCGCTCTCGGTCTGGCCGTCTCGCAGGTAGCCTCGCAACAGCAGCTTGTACTGCTCGGTGGCTTCTTCGATACGGACCTGCTTGACCAGCATTTCGATCAGCATCTGGCGGTGCTCGATGTCGTCCGGCTTGAGGGCGATGATCTCTTCCAGGCACTTGAGGGCCTGTTTTGTCAGATTGTTCTTGCTGTAGTACCCCGCCAGATGCTCGTGCTGCGCGAGGGCCATGTCGGTGCGCCCCTGCACCTTGGCCAGGTTGGCGATGCGGTGTCGGGCATTGAGGTTGTCGGGATCGAACTCCAGCACCTTGTGCAGGATGGCCAGCGCATGGTCGGTGTGCTGCTGCTGCAGGAAAAGGTTGGCCAGCAAAAGGCACTCGCGCACCGCTTTGTCGCGGTCCTGCTGGGCCACTTTGAGCCCCAGGATGTGGGTGCGGATCTCCACCGAGTCAGGATAATAGGCCAGCAGCCGACGAAACAGCAGCTCGGCCTCGAGAAAGCGGCCCTGGTTCTGCAGCACCTCGGTGAGCGCCTTGATCTCGGCGGTGGCCTGCTCCAGCTTGCCGACGCTGAAATAGTAATCGGTCAGGCGGCGGCGGATGTCGGGCCGGCTGGAATCCAACCGCAAGACCCGGTTGAAGACCCCGACCGCGTCCTCCCAGCGGTTGAGCTGGGAGAGCAGGTCGCCCTGGATGAGCAGGGCCTCGATGTCGTCGGGACG
>DASYBA010000959.1:0-4772 GCA_036501005.1 Candidatus Xenobia bacterium
GTGTGAGCCCGCCCGTCAGGAATCGCTCCCACGGGCCGCGCACGGTGGGCAGCCACTCCGCCTGGAAGAATCGAACGATGGCGTCGACTGG
The DNA here is from genome assembly GCA_036501005.1 of Candidatus Xenobia bacterium. Classification (GTDB taxonomy): domain Bacteria; phylum Vulcanimicrobiota; class Xenobia; order RGZZ01; family DASYBA01; genus DASYBA01. The sequence goes on from DASYBA010000959.1 coordinate 92, forward strand.
GTTGCCGTTCACCGATGCCCGCCCGTGCCGCCACTCCACCTGGGCGGGATTGGCCAGCACCACCTGGCGGCCGCTTTGCCGCAGGGCACCAGCCAGGGTGGCGATGACCTGGTGGTCCTCCATATAGCCCGCCGCGGACAAGAGACCGATGGTGCCCTCTCCGAGCGCCTCTGTCACTGCCTGGAGCGGGTTTCCCGCCGGGCGCGTGCCGGGCAGCGCCGCAGCCATCAGTTGCGTGAAGGCGGCCCCTTCCGTATAGCCTCCCGGAACGTCGCTATTGACTTCCGATATTTGCCAGCCCGTCCAGGTGGGGTGGAAATCGAACCGCATCACCCGGGCTGCCGCCGGTGTCGGACGGTTGCGGCGCAACGCACGGGCCAACGGGGCCGGCAGGCCCAAGCGAGGCCAAAGTGTCGGATAGGCCAGAAGTTGTGTTTCCACCGTGAGCAACTCCGCGGTCAACTGCTCCGCGAGTCTTGCCAGTTCGCTCCAGGCGTCGGCTTGCATGACCAGCGCAAAGTCGGCGAGAGTCGATACGTCACCCACCTGCGGGTCCCACTTGCAATGGTCCAGGATCATCTTACGGCGAATGTCGGCAAAGTCACGGGACGAAAGGGTTGCGGTTGCTTTCATGACGTGAGAGACCTCCAGTCTGTTCCATGCACGACGCACGCCACGGCGACCGCGACCATCCCGAGGGCCGGGAGAGCCCCCGCGGGGACGACCGGCGCGCAGGGCCTACTGGGGGTGGGCCGCCATCGCCCCTGAAGCCAGGCCACCAGGCATGCGATGGCGAGGGCGGGCATGCCCCAATGGATCACGTCTGATAGAGTCGCCTCGGCGGAGATCCACCGTCCTGCCATGGCCCGCCCGAAGAGCAGCCCTTCCGCCAGCAGAAAGCCGCCCAGGCGCACGCCCGAGGCGACGTCCCGATCTTCCGATATCGCCAACGAGATGCGGGTGAGGTTCTCCACCACCGCCCACAACGCGCCCCAGCAAGCCGTCCCCAGCGCGATGCTGACGATGTTGACGGCGGTGTCTTCCCCCTCTCCGATATTGGCACCGCCATAGACGAACGCCACCCCCAGGGCGGCCCCCGACAGCGCGGCAGCCGCTGCCACGTTGCGCTGCCCGACCACGTCGTCCTGGTAGCTGACGCCGCCATACTCTGCCCCCAGCAGCATCAAGCCGATCCAGGCGGCACCGCCGAGGCTCCAGATGCACAGCAACCCTGGGTCGTCTCGGAGCGATTGCGCGCCGCCGGCTGCCATCAGCACGAACGACGTGAGGGCGGCGAACACGGCTGCGAGTTGGACGGCGCGCAGCGGTCCGTTGCGAACGATACCCTCGGGTGGAAACAAGTGGCTGGCCTGGAAAGCCAGCAATACCACAACCAACAGGGGAAACAGGTCCATTCCCATGCCTCCTGATGCGCGCCAGACGCCCGCCGGGAAAATCCCGACAGCCTTTCCGTTCGACTGCTGATGCCTCACCTGACGCTCAGGCCCGGTCGACCTCCTGCAGTATCCATACCTTACGGCAAAAGCCCAGGCCATGCAAGGCCCTGGCTGGCGGCTAGGTGTCGAAGGCGGCGCGAAGCCGATCGAGCAGGTGGCGCACGGCAGGGTCGTGTGGGTGCGGCGTCGTCTCGAAGTAGTAGAACCGATGATCCGGCACGGAGCAGGGCGGCTCGTACACCTGGATGTCCAGGGTGAGCGGTCCGGGGGTTCCGAACGCATCCCATGTGTGCACGACGGCGTGCGTCGTCGGCTCGTCGGTGAAGCCCGACGCAACCTCGCCGACCTCCACCCAGGTCGGCCAGGCACGGGTCGTCAGGTGGTCCTCCTTCGCAACCGCATCCATGAGGCCCCGAAAGTAGGCCGTGAGGTCCGCCTTGACATCGAGCTGGCGCGAGTCGTTGACGTACCAGACGAAGCTGTAGGTGAACCAGTCCGGCGCGTCGGGCTTGCGAAACCCCGGTGCGAAGCGAATCTCTTCAATGCCGTGAAACGCCACTTGCGGGGCAAAGTCGAGAGGGAACGGAATGGTCTCCGTATGCACTCCGGGCGGAGCCGGCCAGCGCGCTGGTAGACCGCCTGGGGCCGCCATGACGATGCCCCCCAGCAACAGAATGCAGACGAACCAGCGCATGGATGCCTCTTGGCGCTTCTGACAGGCATCGCCTCCTCCAGGCAGTTCGGCATGGGCGTCTAACAGATCCCGCTCCGCTGAGCGGCGGCCAAAGTTCCCAGCAGACCTGCCGGCGTGTTTACACTTTGGCAACAGCCCGACCCAAGTCTGTCAAAGTTTGCATGACACCATGGGAGTGTAGCCATAAAAGGCTCACCAGAGACAAAATTGAGGGAAGCCGGAGCTCTGCTCCAGGGGACCCCAACGGCGAGGCGTCAAATGATTGAATCAACTTTCAAGCGGTACCCGGTGGGTACCTCGGCAGTCCATGCCATCGCGACCCCGCTCTATCCCCAAGACACCCGCGGTGAGGACACCTCTGTCGTCCGCAGCATGGCGGGAAGCATTGGAGCAGTGGTCTGCGCCGTCTTCAAGACTGTGCCCGGCGCTATCCAGGGCCTGGTCACCGGGGCCCGTTTCAATCCTGCCGAAGAGGCTCCGTCGCATCGGGCCGACACTGGCGTCTACACGCTCACCACCATCGCCGAAACCATGGCGGCCGGGGCGGGCTTCGGTGCCATGGCAGGCCCCCTGGGCATGCTGGTCGGCACCGGCACCGGCTTCGTGGTCGGCGTGCTGAACCGAGTGGGCGAGAGCAAGTCCAAGTCGGCCCAGGGGTTCGTCCAGAAGGTGGACGACCGGGTCGATGCCTACCTGACTTTCAACGGCGACGAGAATGGCGGCCGAGTGCACAACCTGATGGAAGGCACCAAGATCGGCGCCCAGGCCGGCTGGCGACAGGGCCTCAACCAGGGTCGAGCTGCCGGCGTCGGTTTACTCGATACCGCCCAGGATCATCTGGCCAACCTCCGGGAAGCCATCTTCGGCCGCTAATGCCACGGTTCTAGCCTGCTCCGCCCGTCCCCGCGACCCATAAGAGCCAGAGCCCGATAAGGCCCGTGATCACCGCGGCAACGCGGTGGACCACCGGGCCTTTGAGGCGCGTTTTCAGGAGCCCTCCGACGAACACCGTCAGCGCCGTGACGCACCACAGGGCCAGCGTGGCCGCGACAAAGACCACCAAGGGCTGGTGCGAGCTGGCCACCATGGCCGCGGTGCCGATCTGCGTCAGGTCGCCAAACTCGGCGACGAAGACGACCATGAACGCCGTACCGGCGGTCCGCCAGAAGCCGAGCGGCTGGCTCAGCTCGGCCGCATCTGCTTCGCCCGAGTGCCGCCACATCCATACGCCCATGGCCACGAACATCAACGCCGACACCACTTCGACCGGCCGGTGGGGAAGCATGGCGATGAGCGACCCTAGCGCCACGCCTATCGCACTCTGCACGACGAACGCGGCCGCGGCCCCCACGAAGACGGGAAACCGTCGGTATCGCATGCCCATCATGATGCACGCGAAAGCGGTCTTGTCCGGGAGCTCGGCCACCAAGATGAACCCGAAGACGGTGACGAAAAGCGTCAGCACTCGGCGGCAGCAGACGCCTTCACATGCGGGGCCGGCTGCTCCTCATTCAGATATACCCTGGGAACACTCCAGTTGATGCGGGTGACGATCTCGTAGTGAATGCTGCCGACCCGGCGCGCCATCTCCTCGGCCGTCAGCTCCTGGTCGCCCTGCCGGCCAATCAACACCACCTCATCGCCGGGCGAGGCCTCGGCGACGTCCGTCACGTCAATCATGCAAAGGTTCATGCAGATTCGTCCCAGGATGGGGGCCTGCTGGCCTCGCACCAGGACCCGCCCGTTGTTCGACAGGTGTCGATCGAAGCCGTCGGCGTACCCCACGCTGACGACGCCGACCCGGGTGTCCCGCAGCGTCTGGTAGCTGCACCCGTACCCCACCGACGAGTGGGCCGGAACCGTTTTGGCCTGCAGCAGCCGAGCCTTCCACGACAACACCGGCCGCAAGAGCGAGTAGAGGCCGCGCACCCCCTTGGCCTGCGCCTGCGAATCGTTGGCCAGCTTGAGCAGGTCCTGCTCGTGACTCATCATGAGCAGGCGGGTCTCCTCGGCCGGCCAGTAGCCGTAAATCGATATACCGGTGCGCACCAGGTCGCAACGCAGATCGGACAGCAAGATGGCAGCCGCACTGCCGGCCACGTGCGCCATGTCGAACCGAACGCCTTCCTGGCGCAAGCTGTCCTGAATCCGCTTGAAGCTGGCGAACTGTGCCATGGTGTAGCTCTGGTCCATGCCTTCCGCATCCGCCAGGTGGGTGTAAAGCCCTTCCAGATAGAGTCCGGGGAGGTGGGCGATATCACCGACAAAGGCTGAGGCGTAGGTCTCGGTCACGCTCAGACGCCCTAGACCCGTATCGACTTCGACGTGTATCGGAACCTGCCGCCCCCGGGCGTGGGCCGACAGCATCTCCGCTTGCGCCATGTCGAATACGGCAAAACGAAGACCCCCCGCGGCGAGAAGCCCGTCCACCTCGCCTTCTTCGACCGCGCCCATGATGAAAATGGGGGCCGACAGACCCGCCCGCCGCAGGGCCAGCGCCTCATCGCCGGCGATGACCCCCAGCCAGCCT
>DASYBA010000960.1:0-10182 GCA_036501005.1 Candidatus Xenobia bacterium
CCGATAGAACCCTCGCCGGAGACTCAGGCCCTCCTCGACGAGGCCCTCGCTCGCATGGGTCGGACCCCCGAGTCACTGCCAGCGTGTGCGCCTCCAACCTCGGAAGCAGAACGGGACATTCCCCGGGTTCCGCCGCTGGCAGGTCAGGTTCGACACGCCTCCAGCCGGTACATGCGCATCCGCCTGTCCCCTGACCTCTACGAAATGGTCGACCGCACGCTCCGCATGGCGGAGGTTGCACTGGGAGACCAGGCCAACCGCAGCCAGTGTATCGAACTGCTGCTCAACCATTTTCTGGCCACATGGGCCAGCGAGGCGGTGAAGGCCGCCCGGGAACACCCGCTTCTGGAACGGGACTCTTGGCAATGTACCACACCCGGATGCACGAATCGTGCGAGCTTGCACGGCCACCATCTTCTGTTCAAATCCCAGGGGGGAGGCGACGAGCCCGGAAACCAGAGCACGGTCTGTGCATGCCACCATCTGCAGGGTATCCACACCGGCCGCATCCGGGCCCGCGGCCAGGCGCCCGACGGCATCGTGTGGGAAATGGGTATCCGCCCGGATGGAGCGGCCAGCCGCCTGTATCTCAATGATACATTGGTGGCCTGACTTTCCGCTCAGCCACCGCGCCCGTCCGTGCCCACGGCGCAACCACGGGAACCACCTGAGTATCGCATGGCCCAATCCTCGGGTAGAAGGATGCCGGTCCGTTCCGAGAATGCCGGCGTGAAGTCCCTGAAGGCGCCCTTGCCGCTGACCGCGACCGCAGAGGATCGCACTGGACCGACACAGCCGGATTGACCAACCGTTAATATTACGGGCGTGGCCCCGACTCCCGCTGGGTGCTACACTAGCGCGGATGGAAGCACCTTCCACCCCCATCAACTACCGAGTCGATCTGTCCGGTGTGCAGCAGCGGCTGCTCCGGGTGTCCATGACCGCGGACATGCCCGGCACCGATCCATTGGACGTCGTCCTGCCGTTCGTCACCCCCGGTTCGCCAGTCAACAGCCGCAACCACCCCGGGCACCTCTCGCGCCTGCAGGTCACCGACGCCCAGGGCCACGATCTCCCTTTCGACAAGCTTGAAACGGGCGATTGGCGTATCCAGCGACACGTGACTGGACCGATTCAGGTCTCCTACGACCTGTCGAGTGGCGACTTTGCCACCGTCGTTGATCAGTTGACCCCGGAACACGCCTATCTGAATGGTGCAGCGACCTTCACCTACGTCAAGGGACACCAGGATGCCCCGGCGACCGTGTCGGTGGAGGGCGTCCCCGATCCCCACTGGAAAGGCTCGTCGACCCTGCGACCTCTCACCGGCCAGCCCCTCTCGTGGTACGCGCCCGACTACCAGGAGCTGGCCGATTCGAACATCGAGGTGTCGAACTTCGATACGGCTCGCCGAGTCGTCGATGGAACCGAGCTGGTGGTGCTCCAGCATGGGACTTCTCCCTATCAACATTTGCACGTCAACGCGGCTACCCCCGCCCAGAACCTGGACGACTTCGCCCGCCTGTGGAAGACCTTCAACGCCGACTACGGACCCTTTCCCGACAGTCGATGGCGGTCGTCCCCTCCCCTGCCCGCCGGCGTCGATCCCAACCCTCGCTACGTCATTCAGAAGCACTACATCCGCACCGACCGTGGGCTGTCCAGCGGCCTGGAACACTACCACGGGCACGACCTGGCCTTCGCCTCCTCGGCCGAGCCGGCCGCGCAGCGACTGTTCGACGACAGCACAAGGGTCGCCGAGGCGGCTACCATGGCCCATGAACTGGGGCACAGGCTGCTAGCCAAGTACGTGCAGCACGCCGGTATCGATTCGTCGGATCTGTCGAACGACCACGCCAGCCGAGGCCTGTGGCTGACCGAGGGCATCACCGAATGGTTGGGGCCGACGCTGGAGCTGCGCTCCGGGCTCATCGGGCCGGAGCAATACCTGCGTCGACAGGCCGACAAGATCGCCCGGTATCAAGACGAGATGGCCACCAACACGACCAACGGCGAAGACGACAGCCTGGATGCTTCGACCGGGAACGCCGACTACTACATCAAGGGATCACTCGTCGGACTGGGCCTGGACCTGGAGCTTCGCCATGCCACCGGGGGGGCCCAGGGAATGCGAGACGTCCTGCTAGGGCTCAAGAACGAGTTTGGCGGCACCGGCCAAGGCTGGACCCTCGACGACGTCGAGCGTATCGCATGCGGCATGGCCGACGTGCACTCCTTCTTCTCCGATTACCTGCGAGATCGCAAGCCGTTGGATTTCAACAAGCTGCTGGGGTACGCCGGCTACGAGATGAAGACTGCGCCGGTGGCCGCAGGTCCCCATGGCTTGCAGCAAATCGCGCAAGGCACGCACGCCGTGACGGAGCTTGGGATCACCGTGACCCGGCAAGGCGAGGTGTCGACCCTGGCAGGGGTACGCCCGGGGGGGCCGGCCTGGACGGCCGGACTCGGGGCCTACGTGGGACTCCCCATCAAGTCTTACTCAGTCCAAGAACAAGAGGCCAGCCTGGGGTTCTCGCGACCAGACCCGTTCACCGGTGACAGGCACGACGAGTCGGTGTCGGTACCGCTGCAAAAAGAAGCGCCGGCCATCGCCTCCGTGGCCGCGCCAACGCCCGATCAATGGCGGATTCGCCAGGCCTGGCTGGGGTAGCAAAGCCGGCCAGAACGGCCAGGACTGACCCATTGCACCGGCCAGAAGAGTATGCTATCATGGCCGCACATTCCGCAGTAGCTCAATGGTAGAGCAACCGGCTGTTAACCGGTAGGTCGTAGGTTCGAGCCCTACCTGCGGAGTACTTCGAGGGCTGTGCCCCCCAGACATTTCGGTGGGGGGTTATGTTGGTTTCGGGCACAGGGGAGCGGCGACACGCTGCGAAGGCCATGGAATGGACCTTTTTCCCAACATTCCTCCGCACGAGTGGCTGCGGGGTGCCTGCGGCATCGGCTTTCTCGCCAACTACGACGGGCGCGCCACCCGGGACGTGGTGCGCCAGGCCCTGGAGGCCCACGGCTGCCTGACCCACCGTGGCGCCGAGACCCGCCGGGACGACCAGGACGCGGGCACCAGCGACGGCGCCGGCATCCTCTTCAGCCTGTACCCTCCCTTCTTTGCCGAGGCCTTCGGCGTGCCGCTCCCCTCCTACGCCCATCCGTTCGGCCTGGGCATGTTCTTTCTGCCGACGGGTGCCGATAGGGCGTTCATCCTGCGCACTATCGAGCGATTTGGCGTCAAGATCCTGGGCTGGCGCGAGGTGCCCGTCCGCCGGGCGGTGCTCGGAGCTCGGGCCTTCGAGACCTGCCCTGACATCGCCCAGGTGCTCATGGCGCGGCCTCTCGAGGTCGACCCTGACGTGTTCGAGCAGCGGCTGTACCGCATCAGAAAAGCCCTGGAGCGCCGACGGCCCTCCCTCCACATCCCTTCTTTTTCGGTCTACACGGTCGTCTACAAGGGGCTCTTCCGCGCCACCCAGGTCGCCGAGTTCTACCCCGACCTGGCGGAGGAGACGTTCCAGGCCGCGGTAGCCGTCTACCACCAGCGGTACGCCACCAACACGCTGCCGGACTGGTCCCTGGCCCAGCCCCTCCGGCGACTCTGCCACAACGGCGAGATCAACACGCTGCTGGGCAATCGCGCCTGGACCAGAGCTCGGGAACGCGCGCTGCCACCCAAAGAGGCTCGCCGCCTTCGGCCCTTGCTCGGGGAGGGCAGCGACAGCTCGCAGTTGGACCGACTGGTCGAAGCCCTCACGATGTCCGGCATGTCGCCCGTCGAAGCCGTGCTGGCGGTCGTCCCCGAAGCCTATGAATCCGTGCCCGAAATGCACCAGAACATGCGCGCCTGGTACCGCCTGCAGCAGGCCACCCGGGAGCCGTGGGACGGCCCGGCGGGCCTGGTCTTCTTCGACGGCCGCTGGGTCATTGCGCACCTGGATCGAAACGGCCTGCGACCCCTCTTCGTACAGGAGACGGGAGGCCAGCAGCACTCCCGCCAGGTCATCGTGGCCTCCGAGCAGGGCGTGACGGAATGGCCCGGTGAAGACGTCGTGTACACGTCGCAACTGGGCCCCGGCGAGATGGTGGCCATGGACCTGAAGACCGGCCGCTGCTACCACGACAAGGAAATCAAGGCGGAAATCGCCCTGCGCTGCGACTGGCCGGCCCTGGCCGAGCAGCACATCATGAGCGGCGGCACCGATCCCTACCAGCGCCCCTCCCTAGACGAGGAGGCCTTCTGTCGGCTGCAGATGGCCGCCGGCGTGACGCAGGACGACCTCACCTATTTCGTGCTCCCCATGGTGCGAGACGGCAAAGAAGCCGTCTGGAGCATGGGCGACGACACCCAACTCACCCCCTACCTGGACCGACCCCGGCAATTGGAGGACCATCTCCGCCAGCGGTTCGCCCAGGTGACGAACCCGCCCATCGACCCCTATCGGGAGACCCTGGTGTTCAGCACGTCGGTCTTCCTGGGCAAGCTGGACGGGTACTTCACCGGCGTGCCTTCCGGGCATTCGATACAGTTGGATTCGCCCATCTTGAGCGGCCCACGGTTCGCCTGGGTGGCCCGGCAGATGGACGTGGTGCCGCTGTGCATCCGCTTCAACGCTACGGCCGGGGACCCGGTCGCGGCCTTCCGGTCGGCCCTGGCGAGCCTGCAGTCGACCGCCTTGGCCGCGGTCCGGAACGGAGCCCGCATCCTCATTCTCAGCGATCGCCGGCCGGGCAGCCTGGAAGGGACCCTGGAGCCCGGGTTCGATACAGACCACACCGCCATGCCCATGCTCCTGGTGCTGAGCCGACTGCACCAGTTATTGCTGGAAGCGGGCTTGCGAACGAGAGTCGGGCTGGTGACCGATACGGCGGCCGCCTGGCACGAGCACCACCTGGCCTGCCAGTTGGGGTTCGGGGCCGACGCCGTGCACCCGTGGATGGCCCTCGAGTGGGCCGCCCGACTGAATCCCGACGACGCCGAAGGGGAACGATTCCGCAAGGTCCTCCACCGGGGCGTCGTCAAGGTCATGTCCAAGATGGGCGTGTGTGCCATCTCGGCGTACACCGGCGCCCGGCTCTTCGAGGTGCTGGGGCTCAACGACGAGGTGGTGGACGAGTTCTTCCCCGGCGTCGCGCACTGGGGGGCGGGCGTGTCGCTCGGAGACCTCGTCGGGACGCTGGTCCAGCAGCACCAGGGGGCGTACGCCAGAGAACCCGTGGCGGTGGGCCCGGCTCTGGTCGACCACGGGTTCGTGCGCTATCGAAAAGGCGGGATTCCGAGGGCGTTCAACCCGACGGTCTTCTCCCAACTGCCCAAGGTGGTGGAGGAGACCGAGGCCGAGATGGCGTCTTACGAGACTCTGTCCGATGCCGACCCGGTGGCATTCCTGCAACAGTGGTCCACCGATGCGGGGCCGACATACCAGGCCTGGGCCGAAGCCATCAATCGGCGAGAACCGATCACCGTCTCGGATCGCTACGAGGTGGTCTCGGACCGCGCCCCGATTCCGCTGGAAGAGGTCGAGCCGGTGTGGGCCATCCTGGACGACCGCGATCACCAGGGGCGGGTCTGCGGCGGCGCCATGTCGTGGGGGGCATTGAGCGACGAGGCCCACGAAGACATCGCCCGGGCGTTCAACCGGGTGGGGGCGCGATCCAATACGGGCGAAGGGGGCGAGCGCCCGGAGCGCTTCGGCACGTCAGCCAACAGCGAGACCAAGCAGGTGGCTTCCGCTCGCTTCGGCGTCACGCCCCAATATCTGCACCATTTGAAAGAGTGGCAGATCAAGATGGCGCAGGGCTCCAAGCCAGGAGAAGGCGGCCAGTTGCCGGGCCACAAGGTGTCGGCCGACATCGCCCGGGTGCGCGGGGCCGATCCCGGCGTCTCGCTGATTTCACCGCCGCCGCACCACGACATCTATTCGATAGAAGACCTGGCCGAGTTGATGCACGAGTTGCGCCAGTTCAACCCGGGCGCGTGGGGCAACGTCAAGCTGGTGTGCGAGACGGGGGTCGGCATCGTGGCTGCCGGCGTCGCCAAGGGCGGGGCCAACACCATCCACCTGGCGGGCCACTCGGGAGGCACGGGCGCGTCACCTCTGGCCTCTATCAAGTATGCAGGGCTGTCCTGGGAGCTGGGGGTGCAGATCACGCACCAGGTCCTGCACGCCAACGATCTCCGGCGGCGGGTCAAGCTCGTGGTGGATGGGGGCATGCAGACGGGCGGGCATGCCATCAAGGCGTTCCTCCTGGGCGCCGAGGCGGTGGGTCTGGGCACCAGTCTGCTCATCGCGCAAGGCTGCATCATGGCCCGCCAGTGCCATCTCAATACGTGTCCGACCGGCATTGCGACGCAGTCGAAGAAGCTACGGGCGAAGTATGGCGGCAAGCCCGTCCACCTGGTCAAGTACCTCGTCTTGTTGGCCGAAGAGATCCGACAGTGCCTGGCGCAGATGGGGTATCGAACGGTAAACGAGATTGTCGGCCGAACAGATCTTCTCAAGCCTCGGACCGATCTGGCGGGGAAGGCCGGGCGGGTCAACTTCGATCGCGAGCTGCTGGGTCGTCCCCTGCCGCTCCAGCCCAAGCTGCCCGTGCGGTCAGAGGTCAGCCCGTTGAACCAGCGCATGCTGCAGGATGCCCAGCCGGCGCTGGACGAAAGCAGGCTCCGACCCACCATCCTCCGATATTCCGTCAGGAACACCGACCGGGCCATCGGAGCCACCTTGGCCGCCGAACTGGTCGCCCGCAACGGGCACGCCATGTTGAAGCATCCAATCGACGTGCATCTCTACGGGTTTGCCGGCCAGTCGCTGGGGTTCGGCGTGTGGGGCGGCCTCCGCATGGTGCTGACCGGGCGGGCGAACGATTACGTCGGCAAAGCGATGGGACCGGGGGGCTTGATCGCCGTGCGGCCCCCCGACGACATGGGGTGCCCGGCGGACAGCACGGCGCTGGTGGGCAATACGGTGGGCTATGGAGCGACGGGCGGGCGCCTGTTCGTCAATGGCCGGGCGGGCCAGCGGTTCATGTGTCGAAATGCGGGCGCCGAGGCAGTGGTGGAAGGCGTCGGCCCGCATGGGTGCGAGTACATGACGAAAGGGCGGGTCATCGTGCTGGGCGAGGTGGGCTTGAACTTTGGCGCCGGCATGACGGGCGGCGAAGCCTACCTGCTCAACGGGTACACCGCGGAAGAACGGGGCCGACTCAACACCGACTACGTGCGGGTCGTGCCGCTGACGGAGGAGGAGCGCTCGGTGGACGGGCCGATCCACGTGTTGATCGTGGAACACGCCCGCTGGACGGGCTCCAAACTGGCCGAGTCGGTGCTGCGCTACTGGGAGTTCTACGCCCGCTTCCGCTTCGACAAGGTGGTCTCCATCGTGGAGCGGGCCGTGGTGACCTGAGACCTATGGGAGGTCGGGAGCATCAGGCGGGAGGAAGCCCAGCTCCTTGGCCCGTCGGCGCATGCGCAGAGTCCTGCGCAGGCTCCGTTCGGCGGCGGCTTCCTCAAGGCTGCGGAAAAACTGCAGGCCCCGTCGAGGATGGTAATCCGCCATCAGGGTGGAAGCACGCCAGAGGCTGGCGATCCGCCGCGCCAGGTCGGGGCTACCCGGCGGGACAGGTTTGGGACGAGGCATTTCCTCTACGCTTCTGAACTTCTCAATCGACATCGCCTGGCACCTCCTGCGGGTAGGCTTCGCGGACTGCTTCCGCATCGATCTTGTCCTGCGGGCGAACGGTGTCAATCTTCATCTTGTACAACTGTTTTGGGGTCACACAACAAACCCGCACGCCTTTGACGTTCACCACCCTGGTCTCCAGAGACTCATAGCTGAAAGCCTCTCCAAGTCGGGTCAGGAAATCGAACATGATCTCGCCCCACGGAGGACCGTATCGCACACTCGGATAGTTGTCGCACAGCTCCTGGCTATTGATAGCCTGGATCTCCGGGTCCTGCCAAATGGATGTCAGAGCTTGCTTCAGGCGCTCTATGTTGTCTGGATCGGGTTCTACGAAGATATCAGCATCTTCGGTCCCGCGTAGAACGCCCAGGAAGTTGAGAGCAGCAGCACCAACCACTTTGTAGTGCACCCCATGGTTTTCCAGGGCCTCCACGACCCGGAGCAGCAGGTCAAAGTCCATACTGCCGGCTTCTCACGCGAGCCCATGCTCTCCTCCCCGGGAGGAATCCGCCCAGGCGGCCAGAACCGCCCGCCACGAAAATGGAGGAGTTTGGACAATGCGGAAGCTTTTGATGGTCGGACTGGGCGTGATGCTGCTGATGCCCATGGGGGCGCAGGCGCGCAGGCACAAGAACCAGGCGACGCCCACGCCCACCCCGGCCCCCGCCGCCAGCCCGGCGAAGGAGACTGACAAGCACAGCCTCACGCTGGACGCCACGCTGTTGTCTTCCTTCGAGACCAAGAACTCGGATGGCGACCCGGCTCGCGACGACATCGTCCTGGTGGAGAACCTGACCGCGACCGGGCCTGGCTCCGTCACGCTTTCGTACCAGAGCTTCTACTTCAAGGACCCGCGGACCGGCAATATGTACCAGGCCGACACGACCAACTCGAACGACTACAACAAAGACGAGCAGAGCCTGTCGCCCAGCGACGGTCCCGCCGATACGTTCAAAGTCTACTTCACCGTGCCCGGTGCGTTGCGACCGAACAAGATCTACGTGAAGGTCGGCGACACCATGGAGGCCTACCCGCTCTCGCACTGATGTGACGGCAGGGCTTGCGTTCCATCGCGGGCCCTGGTACCATCGCAGCGATGGTCAACCGTACCGAGGCCAGCTCCCCGACGTCCAGGGTCTATCCGTCTGGCCCGCGCCTGACAAAAGCGCCGGACGGTGAGGCCGCTGCCCCGGTGGACGTCGTTTCGCTCGACGCGGCCCCGACCGAGGCCGCCGTCGCCCGCACCGTGCCCGCGCCCAGGGCAGCGACCGCGCCGGTGGCCGCTGCACCGACCCCGGACGACAGCCTGGGCGAGATGCTCGACCTGGTCGCCACCCGAGCCCCTGGAAACGCCCGCGTCGAGGCGTTGTCCCGACGGATGCCCTCTCTCCCATCCGAGGTGCGGCCGGCCGTCGGAGATGCCCTCATGGACCTTCTCACCGGCCCCGACCCCCAGTTCGAGACCGGGCTGACCACCCTGGCCCGCTCCGTCGACTGGGCCCGGCGCTTCAAGAACGAGGCGCGGGACGCGGTGCAGCAAGGCGGGTACTCAGCCCTAGCGGCGCGAGCCGCCGAAGAAGCCGACAAGCCGGCCGACGACGATCCGAAAGCGCGGCTGGTGGCTTTGAAGTCTTCCCCCCACATGCTTCGCTTCAGCGACCGGGTACTATCGAATCCCGCCCAGGTGCGGGAAGCCGTGTCGCTCCTGGACAAGTTCGCGGCTGGCCACGAGAACCCGGGCAAGGGGAGCAAATCATTGGGCGGGCAGGTCCGGTACATGCGGGGCGACACCGGCGTGCGCGTCTTCTACGTCCTGCACGACGGCGAGCAACGGATCATCGGCCTGTCGAACAAATCCGACGAGCAGGCCACCATCGACGCCGTCCGCCAACAGTACCGGTGATCCAGTCGCTGTGGATGGGTGAGGTATCGAACGTCACCAACGACAATACCGACGTGATCGTGACTCTTTCCGACGGCCGAGCCTACGCCTTCACCGCCTACACGCCGACCAGCCTGCTGGCGCAGATGGCCCGGGACAACCTGCCCTTCCTGGTCTGCGAGGACCTGCTGGTGGTGCGGGAACTGACCGAGGCCAACGTGCGGGCCGCTATCGAACACATCCTCGAGACCTACGACATCGAGCGCTTGGGCATCAGGCAGACGGCGTAGCCGCCCTTGCGACATCCCTCCCGAGGCAGAGGACTCGCACTGGCACGGTCAAAAGGCTGACTATGCACCACCCCTGGAAGTCCAGCGCTGGCCGTCGAGCTCCGCTTGTGGTAGAATCAGGGTCCTCATGGTCCCTGCGCAGATAGACGGGTTCACGGTCGTCGATCTCATCGGCCGCGGCGGCAACGGTCGGGTTTACCGCGTCCGCGACGCCGAGGGGCAGTTCCGCGCCATCAAGACCTACCGCGATCGCAACGACATGACCCCCTTGGACGAGCAACGCTTCGCGCGTGAGTTCCAGGTGGCCCGCGAC
>DASYBA010000961.1:0-3846 GCA_036501005.1 Candidatus Xenobia bacterium
GTAAAGAACGACCGCAAGCTGCCGCTCTCGGTCCAGTTGTGGAACATGTTCGCCGGCAAGCGTGCCGGCCTCATCACGCCCTACGCCGGCACCAACCCCCAGGAGTACTTTGCCGAATGCGTCGAGGCGTGGTTCTCACCAGAAGGCCGCCAGCGTCTCCAGGCCGTCGACCCGCAGATGGACGACTACCTGACGACGCTATTTGCCGCTTAGCTGCCAGAGGGCAAAGGCATATTCGTCGGCCAGTTTCTCCACCGACGCCTTGATCAGGTCGGCACCGCCGTGGCCGGCGTGCTTTTCGATCCGTAACAAGACCGGGCCGCCCTGGCTGGCATGCTGCAAGGCGGCCGCAAACTTCCGGGCGTGCATCGGATCCACGCGATCGTCCGAATCGGCCGACAGCATCAAGACGGCCGGATACTGCGCACCGTCCCGCACGTGATGGTAAGGCGAGTACCCGTGTAACGCCTGGAACTGCTCCCCATCATCGGCCGAACCATATTCGCTGATCCACGTCTTGCCCGACCCGAATAGATGATATCGAACCATGTCCAGCAACGGGACCGCGCACAGCACCACCCGGAACAGATCCGGCCGCTGCGTCAACGCCGCCCCCATCAACAATCCACCATTGGAGCCACCCTCAATGACCAGCTTGGACGCCGACGTGTACCCTTTCGATATGAGATACTCCGCCGAGGCGACGAAGTCGTCAAAGACGTTCTGCTTCTTGAGCAGCATGCCGTCCTGGTGCCATGCCTCGCCGTACTCCCCGCCGCCCCGCAGGTTCACCACCGCGCAGGCCCCGCCCCGTTCCAGCCAGGGGTAGAGCGACGGATCGAAGTGCGGCAGCATGGACACCAGAAAGCCGCCGTAGCCGTTGAGCAGCATGGGCGCAGTCCCGTCCAGCTTCTGGTCCTGCCGACGCACGATGAACATGGACAGCCGGGTCCCATCCTTGGACGGAAAGAACACCTGCTCGGCCACGTACGGGCTGGGATCGACCGGAATCTTCAGCTTGAACCAGAGCGTGGTCTTTCCCGTCGCCACCGACGTCTGGTGGATCTCCCGAGGCACGGTGAAAGAGTCGAAACCGAAATACGCCTCGTCCTCGTCTTCATTCCCCAGGAGACCCGATACGCTGCCCAGACCCGGCATGTCGACATCTCGCACCTTGGTGCCGTCCAGTTCACGAATCTCCAGCTTGGACGATGCATGATGCAGCCATGTCAGGGCCAGTCGTCCCCCCACGATGGCAAACCCCTCCAACTTGGCATCGGGGTTCTCCGGCACGATGTCGCGCCACTGATCGACGGCCAGCCGACCGGGCTCCGCTCGCATGAGTCGCTCGTTGGGCGCATCCTGGTTGGTGAGGATGTAGAAGACGTCCTTCCACACCCACACGCTGTAGCGGGCATCTCGCCCCACGACCAGCGGGTGGAAGGTCTCATCTCCCGAGCGCATGTCGCGATAGTACACGTCGGTCGCGTTCCAGCCGTGCGACACGCTCAGGATGAGCCAGTGTCCATCCCGGGACAACTCGGCGTCGATGAACGTCGTCGGGTCTTGGGTTCGTTCCCGAACGAGGCGGTCCTGGCGGGGGTCTGTGCCCAACGCATGATATCGAATCTCCGCATATCCGGGCCGATCGGCGGTCGGAATCGAGGGATCGACCGGCAGCCAGGTGTAGTAGAAGCCGTCCCCGGTCGGTGTCCAGGAGGCGTGGGCATACTTCGCCCCGGCAATCGTATCGATGTCCGATTTCTGGTCGGTGGCCACCTCTTTGACGTGCATGGTGGCTTCGTCGGAGTTGTTCTCACGCACGCTGTACGCCACCCGGACGCCGTCGTGGGTGACGTTCCAGCCGCCCAGCGAGACGCTGCCGTCATCCGACCACGTGTTGGGATCGAAGAGGATCCGTTCTCCCCCCTCTCGTCCCTCCTTCCAATACACGATGACCTTTTCCTTGTCGGCATGGCGGCGGGAGTAGAAGTAGCGGTTGCCGCGGTGGATGGGCGCCCCGATGGTGTCGAGGTAGAACAACTGCTTGAAGCGTTCCACCAGCTCCGTTCGATAGGGCAGGTCCTGGAGATGCTGGCGGGCGAAAGCGTCCTGGCCGTCCATCCAGGTCTGGACCTCCGGGTCGTCGACCTTCTCCAGCCAGCGATATGGATCGGGCACCTGCACTCCGTGCAGTGTCTCGGCCACGTCCTCTCGTCTTGTCGGTGGGTACTTCCAGGCCATCACTAGCTCCCTCTCTCAGGGACTCGTCAGGTTGATCGGGTCAGCGCCGTCCAGGCTGGCGTGGTGGCCGTTCTGGTCGGTCAACGTGACGGTCACCCTCGCATCCACGACGTTGTCGTCCGGTTGGACCACGTATTCGCCTCGATACAGCCCCGGCGTGGTCTCTAGCATGGGAAAGATGTAGCGGCCCAGCGTGAACGTGGCGGTGACCGACGGCGTGCCCTGGGCGGCCACGACGAGGCGCTGGCCCGCATGCAGCGGCACGCTCCCGTTGCTCTCGACTCGATACAGCGCCGGCCCGTTCGGCAAGGGCTGGACCATGGGAACGGCCACCGGAGATTGCCCCATGCCGTACCGATCGGGCAATCGAACCAGCATGGTCATTCGTCGGTCGCTCTCCGCATCGGCATCGCCCAGGCGTCGCTGGGCCTGGTAGGTGCCCGGCGACACTTCTCTCGCCGATTGCGCGGTCTGGCCTCCCAGGCTGATCTGGACCTGTTCCCCCGCGAGGGTCGCCCCCTGCATGGTGAGCATGCTCCCGACGGTCGTCAGTCGAGGTTCGAAATTCAAACCGAAGGCCAGCCTGGCATCTTCGACCGGGAGCGGCCCCGGCGGCGGCACCACGACCAACCCGGGTGGCGGGGGCACGGGCTGGGCGGTCGCAATCAATACGCGGCGCCCGGGCGCATCCCACGACACGGTGGCGCCCAGCGTGCGGGACACGAAGGCCAGCGGCACCATGACGCGGCCGTCCGCAATGATAGGCGGCACGTCGAGGCGGTGCAGGCGCCGGTTGACCGAGGCCTGTGGCGCGCCCACCCCCAGGAATGCCTCCACTTGAGACGTCTCGATGCGGACCACTCGGGTGGTGGGGTTCCACAGGATGATGGCCCCAAAATGTTCCATCACCCCCCGCAGGGGGACCATGACCCTTCCGTGGACCAGCATGGGGGGCGGTTCCTGGGCGATCGGAACCCCGTTGTACTCCAGCCGGACGGGCTCACTCCAGCCCAGGGACGTCGCCAGCAAGCCCATGCCGAGGACCATCAACCATCGCATGGGCGACGGCTTCTAGCCCCGGCATGGAGTCCCCTTCAAGGTCCGTCAGGCGTCGGGCGTATCGAAATACGCGGGGATGAAGGGCACGGAGCCAAGGGTACGGGTCAGCGTGCCGCTGGTGTCGCGATAGCCGTCCCGGCTTTCGGCCAGGTTGGCATCGACGGTCAGGTGGCTGACCTGTGCAGGCGGCGCTTCGGGTTCTTTGCCCATGAGTCGGGCCAGCCTGCCCACCGGCGGCGCCTGCGGCTGGGTCGTCCTGTCCACGTCTACGGTCTCCTGGACGTTCTGGCTGCCCATGATGCTGACCGTGGACGACGGATAGGCCCGCAGGTTGCCCATGCGATCGCCCAGGGTCTGGAGTCGGCCCAGAGCGTCGATCAGCTCGGGCTGGGAGACCCCGCTGGCTTCCCGGTCGTGGCTGCTGACCGAGGAGAAGGATGCTGAGCTGGAGCCGCTGACCCGCGTGCCGTGGAAGAACCCGCGGCTGGCCTCGAGGTCACTCTGGTTGGAGCCGGTGGCCGCGCTGCTCGAGTGTTCGGAGTC
>DASYBA010000962.1:0-9850 GCA_036501005.1 Candidatus Xenobia bacterium
GGGTTGGTCTGACATGGAACGCCCATCCTTCTGCCCGGTGGCCTCGGGTCCTCTCCGGTGGGAGGTCATGGGCAGGAGGTATTGAAAATCCACGCCATCAGAAATGACGAACGTTCGCAGCATGAGCGTGCTGATCGCATCACGCGGCAGGTTGGAAGATCTCGCCAAGGCCGTGGGTAGCCTGTTTGCCAACCGCCCGCCCGATACGGAGGCCGAACTGGTGTTGGTCGCCAGCGGATCTTCCGAGACGCTGGCTGCCATGCACCGCCTGGCTCCACAGACTCCAGACTGGCTGCGAGTCGTCGTGCTGCAAGTCGATCGACCCGGCAAGACGCGAGCCTTGAATCATGGGCTGCCTCATTGCCAGGGCGATGTCATCGTCTTCACCGATGACGACGTCATCGTGCGCGAGGACTATCTCATCCAGGCTCTCAATGGGTTTGAACAAACCGGAGCCGACGCCCTGCAAGGGCAGGTTCGAGTGACCCTGCCGGATGGCCGGCCCGGCTGGTTTACCGATCATTGCGCTGCCCTCATGGCCGGCACCACCTACCTGGATCGATCCGCACCGGTGGAACTGCCCAACCTGAATTCCTGCAACATGGCGGTTCGCCGGGAAGCCGTGTCCCGCGCGGGCCCTTTTGATGAGCGGCTGGGACCTGGAACACCAAGGTTTCCCCTCGGCGACGACACGGAGTGGAGCATGCGGCTGGCACGCCTGGGACTGAGGCTGCAGTATTGGCCGGCCATGTCGGTGGAACACCAGATTCCAGGGCAGCGGGCCACCCTGGGCTATGTTGCGACCCGGGCCTACCTGTCAGGCGTCTTCAGCGCGGCCGCTCCGGGGCAGCGGTCCGTGCGTCGACTGTTGCACAGCACCCTCCGGCTGCTGATCGACGGGGTGCGAATGGTGCAGGCAGAACTCTGTGGGAACCGGCCGGCAGCCGTCGATCGCCTGCTTCAAGTCGCCCGCCACGGGGGGGTCCTCGCGGGAGTGGCCGGTCGGGCCCGAGGGCATCCTCTCCTCGACGCATGAGCCACCTGGTCGTCCTGATCGCCACGCGAAACCGATGGTCCCTGTTGCATGATTGCCTGGAGAGTCTACAGCGGATGCATTTGCCTGACCACGTTTCCTGTTCGATTCGCGTGGTCGATAACGGGTCCGAGGAACCGGCATGGCAGGCCCTGCAGCGCTATGCGCGGGAGCGCCATCGCATGCCAGTGGAGGTTCAACGCGAGCCCATCCCGGGCAAGAGTCGTGCACTCAATCGTGGCTTGACCGGCATGCAGGCGGACTACCTGGCATTCACCGACGACGACATGCTCATGGATGCTGGCTGGGCGGCGGCGGTCGTCTCCCACTTTGAGGCCTGCTCTTGCGGCGGGCTCAACGGTCGGATAGACCTGTCCCTGCCGGGGCCTGCCCCCGAGTGGTTCACGGACAACTGTGCCGAGCTTCTAGGCTCGACGCATGCCCGATCTCCCGGCCAGGCCCTGCGGGGCCTCATGGGGGGGAACATGGCCGTCCGAGCAAAACTTCTGCCCCGTATCGGACCCTTTCGACACGACCTGGGCCCGGCCGGCAAGCGTTTCGCTTCCGCCGAAGACATGGAATGGAGCGGCCGTTTGCTGACGCTGGGCGAGCGCCTATGCTTCTGCCCCGTGGCCCTCAACTTCCATCGTATCGAACCATTTCGGGTTCGCCAGCGTTATCTCTGGTGGCGCCAGTTTGAGTATAGCCGGGCTGAAACCCTTGGCCACGGCCGTTCGTCTGTGGTGGGCATGCTGCAAGCATGTCGACACCTGGCGGGCAGTGCGCTGATCCGGCGGCGGGCCTTCAAAGGGTTCGATCACGCCCTGGAAATTGCTGCCCTGGCGGGCCGCGTCTGGGGCATGCTGCAAGCCCGCTGGCTCAGTGGCGAAACCTTGCCGTGATCTCTTCCCACATCCACCCGGCCGCATAGCTGAGGCGGCAGATGAGATGGACCCAGCGCCCAGTGACGACGCTGTGGGCCATGTCCCGGATGCCTCGCAGGATGCGGAAGTACAGGGGACGGCGCGCCTCAAAGCGGCCGTGCTGATCGGCCGTCTCATAGACCCACTGGGGAAACTTGCGTGAGCAATAGCGTGACTGCGATCCGTTGCGAAAAAACTGTCGCACGACGGTGGTGAGTCGGGAAGGAGGAAGATGGTGATAGATCACGCCCGGCAGGACCGCCACCCGGGCGCCTGCCGCGCGAAATGCGTGGCGCAGATACGGGTCCAGACCCCGAGGAATCAGCTCATTTTCTCCACCGACGGCCAAGAACAGGTCACGGCGCATGATCAAACACGGATGCTCGGCCATGTCGCTATCGCTCAGGGCCGTCACCGGCGGCGTGCTGCGGCGGGGCATTTCCGACATCAAGCGGCGAACCAGCGGCGAAGCGTCGTCAGGCACCCGGTTCTCGCCTCCCGCCATGCCGACGTCGGCATGCCGCTCCATGCCTTCGACCAATCGACTCAAGACGTCATCCGATCCGAGGCGTGAGTCATCATCGAACGTCACCAGATAACGCCCGAGCGCCTGTTCCGCCGCGGTGTTGATGGCTCGCCCCTGGCGGTTGTCGCCTTCGACGATGATCACCTCGAAGTTCTGCAGGGTCTGGGTCTCCAACTGGCGGAGCAGCGCCGGCAGATAGCCTTCTCTGGCGCCGTCGGCGGTGGGAATGGCAATGCTGATCAGCGGTGTGCCCTGGACATCTCGACCCAGCCTGCGGGAGATCTTGACCGGTCGAGTTGGGGGTTGGTCGTTTCGATATTTGACGAAAGCCCGGACGCTCACGGTTTAAGGGCCGCCATCGTCATGGTCTCTCGGCAGTTGATGCCGGGCAGCACGCTCAGGGCGTTGCCCGTCCACGTCACCAGCTTGTCTCGCATCCGGCGCGGCCGGTGCCACTCCTGGCCGATGGAAATCGGCTTCAATCCAGACTTCTCGAAAGCGATCTTCAAGGCCCGAGGGCTGTAGTGAAAAAAGTGCAATTCGTGATCGGTGGCCGGATCGAAGAGCGGGTGCCCGAGCACGAGTCGAGCCTGGGTGCCGATGCCCCGCCAGTTGGGCAGTGCCCCGACGAGATAGCCCCCCGGCTTGAGGATACGGCAGACCTCCGTCAACGTGCCCAGCGGGTCGTAGACGTGCTCGAGGGTATGCCACATGGTCACGGCGTCAAAAGAGTTGCCGTCGAAATGGGCGTCTTCGATATAGCCATCGAACACATCCAGCCCCTGGCTTCGATGATAGGCGACGTCCATGGGGCAGACCTCGGTCGCATGGACGTCGTAGCCTGCGTCCCGAGCCGTATAGGAGAATAACCCCTGGCCCGTGCCAATGTCGAGGATGCGCCCGCTCGGAACGTGGCGGCGGAGCTGCTCGACCATCCAAGCCTTCTTGGCCACTTCACGCTGGTACAGGGCCCCCTTGCGGGCATAGAACGACTCGATGCTTTCGCCGTAATAGCGAACGAAGAAGTCTTGATTGTGCCAGGTCCGATGCTCCGTCTTGGGCATGGGCGGGTCGACAAAGCCAAAATCGCAGTCTCGACACCATTTCACCTGGTAGCCGGCGTGGGTCTGGCGGGTTTCACCCGAGCTCTGGCAGAGCGGACAGACTGCCATTGAAGAAGCACGTTGCAAGGCTTGCATAGGGCACCGCATGTTCGGCGGGGCATCCGACGGTCCTCCTACAGGAGAACCCGTCAGTCACCAGAACCAAGGCCCGATGCGGGTGGCCCTGGATGCCAGCTTCCTTCTTCTCAATCAGGCAAGCGGCATGAAAACCTATACTCGAGACTTGTTGAACGCCTTGCTCGAGTCTCGCCCTGAGGTCAGTTGGGTTTGCTGGTACAACGTCTTTCGTTCTTCGGTAGCGAACGTGCCAAGCTGGTCGTCGCCCACCTGCGACGTGGTCTGCCGTCTGCCGCGGCGCCTTTTGGAGGGCAGTTGGCGCCGCTTGGCTTTCCCGCCCATCGACTGGTTCACGGGGCCTATCGACATCTTCCACGCGGTGCACCTGCAGGTGCCGCCCGTGCGCCATGCCAGAACGGTGCTCACCATCCACGACCTGCGGGAGTTTCGCCTGCCGCACCTCTATCCGCGGCTCCAGGGCCTCAGGGCGTGGCGGCGGCAGATGGCGGCCCAGGCCGATCACGTCATCACCATTTCGGAAGCGACCCGGCGGGATATCGTGGAGTTCTTCCAGCTCCCTCCGGAACGGGTCTCGGTCGCCCACAACGGCCTGGCCTCCCAGTACCTCAACGGCGGGCTGGACCGATCCCAGGTCGAGGCGATTCTCGAGCGCCTGGGTCTGGCTGGAGTGCCCTACGTCCTGACGGTCTCCAGCCGCGATCCCCGCAAGGACGTGCCGACCGCGCTCCGGGCCATGCGACGGTGGCAGGAGCGAGAACCCGACCTTCTGCTGGTGCTGGTCGGACCTCTACCGGCGGGTGCGGCCGCCGGAGAAGGCGTCCGACACCTGGGCTTTGTCGACGACCCGGTGCTACAGGCCCTCATGCAAGGCGCCCAGGTCTTTCTGCTGCCCAGCCTGTACGAGGGGTTCGGCCTTCCAGTGCTCGAAGCCCAGGCTTCTGGCGTGCCGGTCGTGGCCTGCAACGTGTCCGCCCTGCCCGAGGTGGCGGGCAGTACGGCCATCCTGGTGCCTCCCGGCGACGACGAAGCGATGGCCGACGCGGTCTATCGGCTGTTGACCGATACCGAGCTACGCACCCGCCTGGTAGCAGCCGGGTCTACCAGGGCTCGCAGCTTCACCTGGAAGGCCCACGGAGAAAAAGTCTACGAGGTCTACCGTCAACTTACGGGATCCCGCTGAGCCTGGACAGAAAATAGCGGAGCTTTCCCGTTGCATCTCGCGGCAGCTCGGGCAGCAGGCTCAATTCGACGCTGACGTCTGCACCGAGGGCCTGGCGAAACCCTTCCACAAAGGCCTCCAGCGTGGCCTGCGCAGTGCCCGCATCGGCCACGCATTCCACCACGAACCGATCCAGGCTGTTCTGCACCACACGAAACTGACGAACCCCAGTGATGCCGCGCTTGAGCAGATCCTTGTGGATGTAATCGAACAGCTCTGTCGAAAAGGCTCGTCCTCCGACCGTGCGCACCATTTCTCCAGTCTTGCCCACCGTGACCGACATGACGGGCAGCGTCCGCCCGCAGGGGCACGGCCCGGCCAGCCAGGATCCGGCGTCGCCGACCTGGTAGCGAATCAGGGGCATGCCCTCGTTGAAGAGGGATGTCAGGATCAAGTCGGCCGTCTCTCCCGCAGCCGCCGGCTGACCTTGCCGGTCAAGATACTCGACCTGCATGGTCTCGTCCGAGACGTGCATGCGCCCGGCGGGGCACTCGTGGGCAAACGCGCCCACCTCACCGCAACCGTAGACGTTCGATACCGGGACGCCAAAGACCCGGGTCATCAGATCCCGCTGAAAGCCGTACAACATTTCGGCGGTCGTCATGACCACGCGGAGGCCTGCCAGCCGCCCGTCCAGCCCCTGGCGCTCGACCCACTGGGCGAGGAGAAACAGGGCGGAGGCGTAGCCATACAAGAGCCGAGGCTGATGGCGCACGGTGCGAGCCCAGATCTCTCCCATGCGTTCCTCCGTCAGGTCGAACGCGGAGACGTGGTAGATGCCCTTGATGCCGCTCCGCAGCGAAAGCGACAGTTGCTCCCGGCGAGATTTCACGGGCCGCCCCCAGATGGCCATCCACGGGTCTCCGACCTGGACGCCGAACCACGACCGCGCGCGCCACTGCGTGGCCTCGGTCCACGAATGAAACCGTCGGGTCTGGCGGATGCGGATGGGCCTCCCCGTAGAGCCGCTGGTCTCCACCCAGTACCGCTCGCCCTGGTAGCGCGGGTTGAGCAGGTCTTCCCGGTGGGTGATCAGGTCGTCGCGGGTCAGCAGGGGCAAGCGCCTGAAGTCGTCTGGCGTGCGGATGTCGTCTGCCTGGATGCCCGCTTGCGCCCAGCGGTCCCGGTAGAACGGCACGTGGCGTCCGGCCGCTTGCAACAGGTGCCGCAGGCGCTCCCAGTTTTCTGCCGCTCGCACCTCCAGCGGCTGATGCTGGGTTTGGGCCAGACTGCGCTCGGCCTGCAGTGATGTCCCGCGGATCAGCGACTGGGCGACGGGCAGATAGATGTGTCGAACAAACCAGCGAGGCGGCATGGGCATGCGGGGTTCGGGGCCGGGGGGCGGGAGCCTGCACGCCGCAGGAGGAGCCATCGGAGCGGGCGAATGGCTGGAACCACTCATGATAGGTGGCAAGAAAATCGTCGTCGTGATGCCGGCCTACAATGCCGAAAAAACCCTCGAGCGCACCTATAGCGAAATCCCTTTCGACGTCGTCGATGAGGTCATCCTGGTAGACGACAAGTCTCGGGATCGAACGTTGGAGGTGGCCCGCCAGCTTGGGGTCCACCAGGTCATTCAACATCCACGCAACCGAGGCTATGGCGGCAACCAGAAAACCTGTTACGAAGCAGCGTTGCGTGCGGGGGCCGACATTGTCGTCATGGTGCATCCCGACTACCAGTATTCTCCCAAGCTGATCCCGTCGATGTGCTATCTGATCGCGAACGGCTTGTTTCCGGTCGTGCTGGGCTCGCGCATCCTCGGCAAGGGGGCCCTGGCTGGCGGCATGCCTCTCTACAAGTACGTCTTCAACCGTTGCCTCACGTTTTTCCAAAACGTGCTGATGGGCGAAAAGCTGTCCGAGTACCATACCGGCTATCGGGCTTTTTCGAAGGAGATATTGCGTAGCCTGCCGCTGCTGGAGAACTCCGACGACTTTGTGTTCGATAACCAGATGCTGGCCCAGATCTGCCTGGCAGGCCACACTATCGGCGAGATCACCTGCCCCACCTCGTATTTCGAAGACGCCTCATCGATCAACTTTACCCGCAGCATGACCTATGGACTGGGCGTCATGTGGACCAGCCTGCAAGCGTGGGCGCACCGCCGCGGGCTATACCATTCGGTCCTGTTCGACTTCGACAAGGGCCGCAAACTGACGCCCGTATAGCTACCGGGCCGCTCGGGACCAGGCCAGGGCCGGCTGCTCGACACGGCGGAAGAAGAGCCACGCAAGAGGGATGCACACCAGACCGCACAGTGGAAGTGCGACCGCCGGAGGCCACACGATGTAGGCCAGCGGGGTGATGACGTGCAGCAACGGCTCATGCACCAGATACAGGCTGTAGCTGAAGATTCCCACGAAAGCCAGCATCGCCATGGCTTTTCGTTGGGCCCACCGACCGGCGGCCTCCTGCTCGACCAGCCAGTTCAATAGAACGAAGAATCCCAGGCCCCACAGGGGTTCCATGGCGACCTGGAAGACCATGCCTCGCACCCAGCCGAAGTCAACCAGCACGGCCAGCGCCAGCACCCCCAAGCCCACGGCGGGCCGGGCCACCCAGCCAGGCCGGCGGCTCTTGCCCAGGTGTATTTCCACCGCCCACGCCCCCAGGCACCACTCGAACCAACGGGCAGGCGCCAGGCGCCAGGCCTCCACTCCCGCGTGAAGGACCTCCGGTCTTGCCCAGCAGGCGTAGAGGAGAGACACCATAAGAGAAACGAGGACGGTCTGTTCCATGCCGATACGCCGTCTCAGCCAAGGCACGAGGAAGTACAGCAGATAGAGCTGTTCTTCCAGGGCCAGGGTCCAGAAGGGGCCGTTGCGCACGATATCCTGGGAGTGGGGCCAGAAGGGCAGCAAGAGAAGCAGGTGCGTCAGCAGGGCCATGACGATCTGGCCCAGGCTGGCGTCGGCCGGCAGGGTGCGGTACGTGATGCTTCCCTGCAGGTGAGTTCCCACCAGCGCCACCTGGACCATCCCGACGAGGCCCAAGGCCACCACGCTCAAGACCAAGGCGGCCAGGTAGGGGGGGTACAACCGTTTCAAGCGACGCATCCAAAACGCTGCGAACCCTGGGTTCTCATCGGGGTTGCGGGCCGCGCTGCGGGCGTGGATGCAGAACCCGGACACCACCAGGAAGAGGTTCACCCCTCGGCTGCCCTCGCAGCCGAGGATGACCAGATACAGAAACAGCCCGCCGGTTTGCCAGGCGCGCTCCTGGAGGTGTCCGAAGACCGAGTGGTACATCAGCACACCCAACGCCCCCACCGCGCGACAGACGTCGATGGATTCGAGTCGTTTCAAGGCTGGATGACCCGGCGATAGAGGTCGACCAGCCGCGTGACGTTGCCCGGCCAGGTGTACTCCCGCTCCACCAGCGTTCGACATTGGCTGGGGCTGCACCACGAACGGCCCTCCAGCAGCCAGCGGTTCAACCCCTCCGCGATGGCGGGTGGGGTGGCGTCCCGGAACAAAAGACGCGGATCGAGCTGACCCAGAATCTCCGGGGTCGAGCCGATCGGCGTGCCCAGCACCGGCGTGCCGCAGGCCAGCGCCTCTACGGTGACCAGGCCGAAACCTTCGAGACTGCGGGTGGGAATGACGAAGGCATCGACGCAACCGTAATACCGCGGCAGCTCCTCTTCTGAGACGTAGCCCAGCATGCGCACGTTCTGAGCCAGGTTCAAGGCGGCGATCTGTTCTTCCAGCTTCTGCCGGAGCGGGCCGCTGCCGCCGATCAGCAAGGTCACGTCCGGATGCTCCCTCAGAACGGCCGGCATCGCATCCAGCAAGAGATCGATGCCCATGCGCGGCTCCAGGTTGCGCACCGTCAGCAGCACGGGAGACCTGGGCAGGCCCAAGCCAAGCCGGGTCTTGTCCCGCTCTTGCAGACAGAAGCGTTGGACGTCGACGCCCCCGGGGATGACCGTGGCCTGCTCGCGGTTGAAGCCATGAATCTCTTCCAGTTGCGTGATGGAAAATCCCGACAGGGTTCTCACGGCCGCACAGCCTCGCAAGACATTCCGTTCGATACGCTGGCGGGCCGCGCTGTTCAGGCGAGTCCATGCCCGGCCCACGAGGTCGTGGCGCCGCCGGGTCTGCCGGGCGACGTACTCCTGGCTCCAGGGCGACAGGAACGTATAGATGACCGGCAAGCCTTGCCGGCGCAGCACGGGCAAGGCAGCAGCCCCGCCGATAGGCTGCATGACGTTGGCCACGTCGAATTTCTGTCGCGCCATGAGGCCCGAGAGGACCGCCTGGCAGGATCGCATGGTCGCAGACAGGGCCGCCGGGGACTTCCCCGCCGGGGCGGGGTAACGAGCCACGTGCACGCCCCCGATGCTCTCCTCGAGGGGGAAGCTGTCGTGGGCACGGCGCGTCAGCACGGTCACGGCGTGGCCCTGGGCCAGCAGGTGACGGGATTCCTCCTGCACCACACGCTCGGCGCCCCCTTCCAGGTGCACCGGGTCTGCTTCGGTGATCATGAGGATCGACAGGCTGGGCACGCTCACGGATACGACGCCATGTTGCCGGAGTCTTCCCGGATCGTCCGATACAATCTCGCGGTTTCTTCGGCGGTTCGTGCGGGCGAAAACGAGTCCGCTCTTTTCCGACCCAGCAGGACATGCTGCTCCCGGACGTCTGGACTCTGCATCTGCCGCAGCGCCCGAACCAGCGAGGCAGGGTCCTTGGGCTCAAAATAGATCGCGGCCTCTCCGGCGATCTCCACGAAAGAGCTGCTCCTGCTGCACACCACCGGACAACCCGATTCAAAGGCTTCCAGGATGGGAAGACCAAAGCCCTCGTACAGGGAGGGATAGACCAAGGCCAAAGCGTCCTTGTACAGCCGAGCCAGTCGCTCGTCCGAAGGGGTCGGAACGTGTTGCACGACCCCAGTAAGCTCTTCTTTGCGCAGAAAGTACTTTTCTGCATCGGTGAAAGG
>DASYBA010000963.1:0-5613 GCA_036501005.1 Candidatus Xenobia bacterium
CCGCTTCAATACCAGAGGCAGGAGGTGCCTTCCTGCCTATGACCAGTCGCTGCCCCCGCCGCCGCCTCCACCGGAGCCGCTATCCCACGATGAACCCGAATCGCCGCTCCACGAACTCGAATCCGAACCCCCGCCGCCGAAAGATGAACCGCTGTCGGACCAATCCGTGCTCGTCCCCGGCTGCTGAAAGTCCGGTGCCGCCGGTGCGAAACCCCCGCCCCCCGGTTCCACTGGCGGCATATAGCCTGCGTTGCCGCTCCGGTGTTCGAAGTGATCGTACAGGGCATTGCCCGCAATGGCGCCACCGGCACCGCCCAGAAAACTCGACATGAACCCTCCCCCCTGCTGGGGAGGACCGTATCCCGGACCGTATTGCGGCCCATAGCCTGGGCCGACGTTGCCGCCGCCCCCCATCATGGGACCGGCCACGCCCGCAATGCCGCGAAAGATGGCCCGCACGATGCCGACGAGAATCAAGAAGCCGACGATCAGGAACAGGAAGAAGAACACCAGCCCGAAGCCACTCCGCCCCGAACTGCGGGCGGTCGACTGCGACACCGGTTGCGGTGCAAACGCGGGAGGCGCCTGGCCCCGCCGAGCCGGGGAATGACTGGCAAAGGTGTTCTGGACATACCCGAGGCCCGCCTGGATGCCGCCGTCAAAGTCATGCTGCCGGAAGCGGTCGTTGATGCTGCCCTTGAGCGCATCTTTGTTGATGACCTCGGCGGTGCGGTTGTCCAACGCCACGTACGTCTTGTGCGCGGCCTGATCGATGAAGATGACGACCCCGTCGATGTTGGGGCCCCCGGTGTACTTTTGGGCGACCGCCGGCCAGCTTCCCTCGCCGCCGGGCGAGGTGATGACGTAGACGTCCTTGTTGTAGTTGCCCCGGATCGCCATGATCTCGCTGTTGAGCTGGCTGACGGTGCCCGCACTGAACATGTGGGCGTTGTCGTAGACGCCTCCGACTGCCAGGGCGGGGAGGGCCAGCCCCAAGAGCAAGCACGCCACTAGCGCCAGGATCCGCAGTGTTGGACGCATGAATCGTTCCTTCCGTTGAGGGCCCCCCGGGCCCCGCATTCCATGGATCAGAAACCCGCTCAAGCTCTTTACCGTTCCCCGGGTGTTCGGGCGGCCGCTGCCCACTCCTGTGCAGGACAGGACTCCCGGGTCGCCACACGAAGAACAGGCCATCTATGAGCACCCAACCTACCACAGCACAGCGGGAGATTGTCTTCGGGCACAGCCCCGACCCCGACGACGCCTTCATGTTCTACGCCATCGCCCACGACCTCGTCGACACCGGAGCGTTCCACATCCAGCACCAGCTCAACGACATCGAGACGTTGAACCGGCAGGCCCTGCGG
This sequence comes from Candidatus Xenobia bacterium, assembly GCA_036501005.1. Lineage (GTDB taxonomy): Bacteria > Vulcanimicrobiota > Xenobia > RGZZ01 > DASYBA01 > DASYBA01. The sequence continues at coordinate 1,368 of DASYBA010000963.1, forward strand.
GGAGAACTGGAGATCACTGCCGTATCGGCGCACGCTTACGCCCACGTGGCCGACCGATACGCCATCATGGGCTATGGCGCCAGCGTCGGCGACCAATACGGCCCGATGGTGGTGGCCAAACCCGGGGTCACGTCGGTGCAGGGACGGCGCATCGCTATTCCCGGCACCTGGACCACGGCCGCCCTGGTCATGCACCTGTGGGCCGGCCCGTGCGATACGGTGGTCGTCCCCTTCGATCAGATTCTCGAGGCCGTGCGAGACGGCCAGGTCGATGCGGGCCTGATCATTCATGAAGGCCAGCTCACCTATCGAACCTACGGATTGGAGTGCCTGGTCGATCTGGGGGCCTGGTGGCACGAGACCACCAGCCTGCCCCTGCCCCTCGGGCTGGACGTCGTGCGGCGCGACCTGGGCGATGCAGCGTGTCGCGATCTGAGTCGTATTCTGCGAGACAGCATTCGCTACAGCCTCGACCATCGTGACGACGCCTTGACCTATGCCCTGCAGTACGGGCGAGGGCTGGACCGCAAGCTGGCCGACAAGTTCGTGGGCATGTACGTCAACCACGATACCCTGGAGATGGGGGCCCGCGTGGTGGCCGGGCTGGAGGAACTGTATCGCCGAGGCGTCGCGGCCGGCGTGCTGCCGACCCCGGTCAAACTGGATATCATCCGAGTATAGGAAGGATTTGCTGTGGACAGCAAGGACAAAGTTGAAGTGCCCATCAGCGCCGAAGCCATCGCCAAGACCAAGCACGGCGGCGTGATTGCCACCAGCCTGCTGGATCTCGAGGGCCTCATGGACAAGGTGCGCGGGCAGATCCAGAAGCTCCTGCCCAACGTCGCCAAGGACGTCATCGCAGCGGCGCAAGCCAACAGCATCTGGATGCTGACGTTCGGACTGGCCTGCTGTGCGATCGAGATGATGGCCACGGGCACGGCCGACTATGATCTGGACCGCCTGGGCATCATTCCGCGGGCCTCCCCCCGCCAGGCCGATCTCATGATTATCGCCGGAACGCTCCCGATCCAGATGGGCGACCAGACTCTACGCGTCTGGGAGCAGATGCCCGAGCCCAAGTATTCGATAGCCATGGGCGTATGTGCGACGGACGGCGGGCCGTACACCTTGTACGGCTACAGCGTCCTGCCGGGCGCCGATCGAAAGATTCCCGTCAACGTGTACGTGACGGGCTGCCCGCCCCGCCCTGAAGCCCTGCTCAACTCGCTCATCTTTCTGCGACAGATGGTCGCCAAGCGGGAAGTGCACGCCAGCCAGGTTTTGCTGGACAAGGACGGACGGGCCTTTCGACATCACTACGTCAACGGGGTGGAGACGGGCACGCCCGAAGAGGTCAGCAAGGTCCGCTGGGGCCCGACCTACCCGAAGAAAACCGATGCGATCGACTGGGGGGCCGACAGCGAGGCTCTGGGGACGACGGCGGCGCTCGAGGCTATCGGCAAACGCCTGCAAGACGAGTTCAAGGTCACGTTCCGGGAAGGCCCCGTGCCTCTTGTGAACGTCGAGGCCGGTCAATTCCGGCCGCTGGTCGAACACCTCAAGAACAAGGAAGGCTTCTCCCGGCTCACCACTTTGCACGCCACCGACCTGCACGGCCGTATCGGCTTGAGCTATATCTTTGAGAAGCGCTCCGAGGGCCTGGTCATTGACGTGGAGACGACCGTGCCGACGGAAAATCCGGAGCTTCCAACCGTGTCCGACCTCTACTCCATCGCCAACTGCCAGGAGCGCAAGGAGTATGACTTGCTGGGGGTGCGCTTCATCGGCCATCCCAACCTGGATCGGATCATGACCCCGGACGACTGGGTGGGATATCCGCTCCGGCACGATTATGTCTATCCAACGTCTTACCACGGAGCGTCGATGTACTGATGGCTACCCTCGAAATCACCCCCGTATCCGCCCTGCCGCAGAGCGAGCGGCCCCCTTCTGGCGACAGCACGCACGTCATCAAGTTCAATCAAAGTGAGGTACCGGACGGCACCGAGCCGTTCCTGGTCAACTTCGGCCCGCAGCACCCCAGCATGCACGGCGTGTTCCGCCTGGAGGCCCTGCTCGACGGCGAGAAGGTGCTGGGGGTGCGGCCGTTCATTCACTACATGCACCGCAACTTCGAAAAGCACGTGGAGAATAAGGAATACTACCAGATTCCACCTTACTTCGACCGCTTGGACTACGTGGCGGCCATGACCCAGGAACTGACCTACGTCATGGGGGTCGAACAGCTTCTCGACTGGCCCGTGCCCCCTCGGGCCGACTTCCTCCGCGTCATCATGTGCGAGCTCAATCGCATCTCCAGCCACTGCCTGGCCTGGGGCACGTTCGGGATGGACCTCGGGGCTCTGACGCCGATCTTCTACACGTTTCACCAGCGGGAGAAGATTCTCGACCTGTTCGAACTGGCGTCGGGTGCCCGCCTCTTGTACAACTATTTCGTGGTGGGCGGTTTGACCCGAGACATTCCCAAGGGCTTTGTCGACCGGACCAAGACGTTTCTCGACGAGTTCGAGAAAGATTTCATGCCGGAGCTCGACAAGTTCCTCATCCAGAACGCCATCTACTGGGCCCGCACCACGGAGATTGGCGTCATCACGCCCGAACTCGCAGAGCGGCATGCCCTCACCGGGCCCAACCAGCGCTGCAGCGGCGTCAGGTGGGATCTGCGCAAGCACTACCCGTACAATCCGGAGCTCAGGCCCACCCCCAAACCCTCGAAAGGCGGCGAGACGCCGGCCCCGGAACCCCCACCGGCATCCGGGCCTCCCGCCGGGTTCTACAGCGTCTACAACCAGTTCGAATTCGACATTCCCGTCGGCGACGGCGCGGGGGGTAGAGGTCCGGTCGGCTCCTGCTGGGACCGCATGATGGTACGCTTCAAGGAGATGAAGGAGTCGTGTCGGATCGTCCGACAGGCGCTGGACAAGCTGCCGCGGGGGTCGGTGCAGCATCTGCCCATGCCCCGCGCCCTCAAGCCGACCGGTCAGGCGTTCGTGTCGACGGAGGCCGCCCGCGGCGAGCTGGGCATGCGGCTCATCGCCGACGGCACGGAACGGCCGTATCGAGTGCACGTGAACTCGCCGGGTTTCAACGTGATCTATGCGTTGCCCGAGTTGTGTCGAGACATCCTGGTGGCAGACCTGATTGCGGTCGTCGGAAGCTGCGACTTCGTCATGGGCGAGGTCGGCCGCTAGCCTGCGCCACGGCGACGCGAAAGAGGGGTGCGATAACCGCACCCCTCTTTCGATTTGGTTGGGACTAGCCGCGCTGGGCGTCGGCGACCAGGAAGCCCTTGAGGATGTTGGCGCACGGGCCAGCCGAGTCCGGCATGGGCGCCGTGGCCTGATACTGCGACAGCGTGCCCTGGGCGTGGGACCGCTCGTCGCCGTCCACGGTCAGGTCATTGATGGCGTGGGTAAAGGTAAGACCGATGGTGCAGGCGGCGTTCGCCGTGATGCCGATATCGGATTCGCTGAGGGCAGCGGCACCGACCTTGGCCAGGGCAATCCCGACGGGTGAATTGATGGGGCTGGCCACGACCTGCAGGCACGACCGCAGCACGTCGGCACAGGGCGCCGCCGAGTTGGGCTGGGGCTGCAGCCGCTGGTAGGCCTTCTCGCTGACCTGGGCCAGCGTGGCGGCGGTCGGGTTCTCCGATGAGACCTCGATCTGCTTGATGGCGCCCAGGGCCACCGAGTCGAACGCGGACGCAGGGCCGCCCTCGGACCGAATCTGCTCGTACTGGTTCAGAGCCTGCTGGGCGATGCGCTGCTCTGTTGGGGTGTACCAACCATTGCCGATGAATGCCATGATGTTATGCGCTCCTCCGACGAAGTGTCTATGTAAACGTTCAGTGTTTTGTGTTCACAGTCTATCAATTCGATAGTTACAAGTCCAACGTTTTTTGTGTCCGATCTGTGAACTCCGGTCAACCCCCCGCACCACTCCTGGACTTTTGACGTCCCCATGATGGTTAACGGGTGGTAAACAAGCCCGTCCCCAGCCCCAGACCCCCTCCAGACCGATCGGCAAGCTCCCCAACAACGGGCCGGGGGGGCCCCCAGCGCAGCGGTTGGGGGGCGGAGCTCCATAAGCACTAACCTAATGCAGTAAGGATGGGTTGGGCCGCCTCGTGCCAGCTCAGCCGCCTTCGCTTGGCATTGCCGAGGGCAGGACCCAGCGCGGGCCCACAGTGCAGAAGCTGGGACGGGAGCAGCGGTCGTGACAG
>DASYBA010000964.1:0-5108 GCA_036501005.1 Candidatus Xenobia bacterium
CTTGATGTCCCGGTGGATGATGGGGCGCGGCTGGCTGTGCAGATACTGCAATATCGGACACAGCAGCATGGCGCATTCGACTACCAGGGGCGGCGGCATGGGCTTGCGGGTGAGCGTGAGGTAGTCGTCCAGGAGCTGCTCCAAGCTCTCGCCCTCGATGTACTCCATGACGATATAATAGTTGTCGCCTCGGGCAAAATGGGCCAGCACCCTCGGAATGCTGGGATGGTTGAGCAGTTCCAAGAGCCGAGCCTCTTCCTCGAACTTCTTGTAGATCAGGTTGCGGTCGACTTCGTAGGGAAAGCTGTGCAGCATCTCCTTGAGGGCGACCAGCGGGCCGCCTCGCACGTCCCGCGCGTGGTACACCGCGCCCATGCCCCCCGCCTTGATCAGCGAGAGGATTTCATATCGGTCGCCGATCACCGCACCCGGTTCGAGGCTGCTCACAAAGGCCTCAGAGGCGGAAGGCGCACTCCACTCGATTCCGGCCGCCGTGCTTGGCTCGGTAGAGGGCTTCATCAGCCGCCGCCACCAGCACGCCGACGCCAGTCTCCTTCATCCGCTCGGTGACCGCGCAGCCGAGGCTCATGGTGACCGGCACGGCGCCCACCGTAGACGGCACGGGAAAGGCCGCTATCGCCGCCCGCAGCCGCTCCGCCACCTCGACCAGGCTACGCGCATCGCAGTCCGGCAGCACCACCAGGATCTCCTCGCCGCCGTAACGGCCCACCGCGTCGCCCGGCCGCACGTTGTCTCGCATGCGGCGGGCCACCTCCACCAGCACCGTGTCGCCCGCCGCGTGGCCGTAAGTGTCGTTGACCTTCTTGAAAAAGTCGATATCGCACAGGATGACGCCCAGCGTCTTTCCATCTACCAGCGTGCGCCGCATGTCCCGTTCGAGGCGGTCAAAGATGGCGCCCCGGTTGGCCAGGCCCGTCAGCGGATCGGTGGTCGCCTGATAGCGGAGCGACTCCACCTCTTCCTTCAGCTTCTTGTTCTCCGACTGCAGGCTCACGAAGCCGGACATGAAGCCCATGGCGCTGGCCAGCCCCGCCATCATCAAACCGATAGGGCCGCCCAGGATGGCACCGACGCCCACGCCGGCCGCCACCCCGGCCGCAATGAGCGCGGCTTTGCCGAACCCGTCCCGGCTGGCGGATTCGACCGAGCCGGTGGCGGTGCGGGCCAGCGCTCGAAAGGGCTTGAGCAGTTGCAAGGAGCCGGTCTGCGCGGCCCCGCCTAGCAGGAGGGTCTCCAGTTCGGGCGTCGCGAGGGGCGCTGCAGCCGACGGCGCCATGAAGGGCTGTGCGCCGGTCGCGCGTTGCGAATCGAGCCCGGGCCGGATAAAATTCAAGAGCCCTCCTCTTTCCCTGCCTGGGTATATGATAACACGGGCAGACTCCCTGCGCCAGTGGGCTCTGGCGTCTCATGATGCGAGTGGCCACGCAAGAACGCGGCGAGCAGCAGCAGGAAGACGATGCCGGCCAGCACGCCGATCAACACGGGGACGGTCACCTCGGTGGGCAGCGTGCTCAAAGAGGGCCAACGCCACGGCTCCGAGGCCCGTTCCGCGGGAGGTACGACCGCGACCGGAACAGGCTCCGGACGACGCGCCGGCGGTGGAGGGGGCGGCAGTGGCTCCGGTTCTGGTTCTGGCTCTGGCTCCGGGTCTCGCTCGGCCATGGGTCCATCCCACACTGGCGTCGGCGTGAACCGGGTGCGCCGCACGTCTCCCACGAACCCGGTGAAGCCTTGCTGCGGCCCGTCGTCATCGAAGCCCGCCCTGAAGTGGGACGGATCGGCGAGACCCGAAGTGTCGCCGCTGAACCGCAGGCTGCCCAGCGGCACGGTCGGAGGCATGTCTCCCATGGGCGGCGCCGACGGCGGGGGGTCCGCTCGGGGACGAGCCTCGGCTCTCTCCGTCAAGAGACCCACCACCTCCCGGGTCGAGCGCGGGCGGCGGCCCGGGTTGGCCTCCATCATGCGGGCCACCGCCATTCGCACGTGGTACGAAACGTCGGGACGGACATCGCTGAGTGGCGTCAACTGGGCCGCATCGACCGCCAGGGCCGGCGACGGCGGCGGCACCTTGGCGGTCAGCAGCGTGTAGAGGGTGGCGCCCAGGGAGTAGACGTCCGAGCGCTCGTCGGTGCCGGCCCCGTACTGTTCAGGCGCAGCAAAACCAGGGGTCCCCGCCGACCGGATGATGGTGCTGGTTTTGCCCCCGTGCTCTTCGATGAGCTTGGCGATACCGAAATCGATGAGCTTGACGTTCCGATCCATGTCGAGCATCACATTGGCCGGCTTGAGATCTCGGAAGATGATGGGGGGCTTTTGCCCGTGCATGTAGCCCAGCACGTCCAGCACCTCGAGGGCGATACGCAGCACCTCGTCCTCGGCCATGGGCCCGGCGTGGCGCAGCTCCTGCTCCAGGGTGTGCCCATCGACGTAGTCCATGACGAGAAAGTGGGCGCCGCTGCTCTCAAAAAAGTCGTAGACCCGAGGCAGGTTGGGGTGGTGGAGGCGGTGCAGCATCTGCGCTTCCGACCGGAACTGTCGAATCGCCGCCGCATGGTCGGCAGGATCGGCGAGACGGAACACCAGTTCCTTGACCGCTACCGGAACCTCGAGTTCGAGATGGGTGGCGAGGTACACGCCCCCCATGCCGCCGTGCCCGAGAGTCCGCTCGATGCGGTACCGACCATGCAGAATATCGCCAGGCTTCACGCTTCTAGCTGATTCTACCTCGGCGGCTTCGCCCCCCCAACCACTTGTTGGGGGGCACGTCTGCAGGAGATGTTGCCAACACTTTGATAAAGTTAACGTCTTGTTAACAGACGCTGGAGGAGGAGTCTCTACAATGGGGACGCTTGAAATCAATCGGAGGTGGCCCCCATGCTGGAGTTCCAGGCCGTCGAGAACATGCACTTCATTGAGATGCTCGTCCGTTATCAGGGCGCTTTCAACTAACCGATGAGCGCGCTGTCGCGGTGGTGGTCCCGATGGCTGGTCCACACCGAACCCGCCGGCCGCCAGCCTGTCCCGCGCCCGGCCCCGGTGACGCAGCGCCTGACTGAAGCCCTTCGCCACGGAGACTGGCCAGGGGTCGCCGCCAGCCTGGCCGCCCTCGACGTCCTGGTGCGCCCCACGGACACGGGCGCCGTACTGGAGGGGTTTCTGCCGGAAGCGCTGCGAGGGGCCGTTGAAGCCCAGGCAGAACCGTTAATCCGCACCCTGCGGGAGCAGGCCTCGGGGGTCAGTCCGCTGGGCCAGACCCCTCTTTTCCAGGCCTGGAAGCTCGACGAGCGACGGGCACGCCAGCTCGTACTGTGCGGCACTGACGTCCGAGCCCAGGACCGCCTGGGGCGCACGGCCCTGCATGAAGCCGTCACGCTGCAAAAGCCCGACGTCGTGCGGGTGCTGGTCGAAGCTGGCGCTCCGCTGGCGGCCGCGGATCAAGGCTGGCGAACGCCTCTTCACCTCGCCGCCGAGAATGGGCGAGAAGACATCGTCGGCATCTTGATGTCTGCCCCGGAACCGCCTCTCCAGGCGCAGGACGCCGCCGGCCGAACCCCGCTCCACCTGGCCGCTCGAGAAGCCCGGGCCGGGGTCGTCCGGCAACTGATTGCGGCGGGCGCCCCGGTCGACGCCCAGGACCACGGCGGCGACACCCCGCTCCTCCTCGGGGTGCAGCGAGGCGACGAAGCGACCGTGACGGCCTTGCTCGAAGGCGGTGCAGCCCCCGCCGGCCGAGGGGCGGGCCCCTCCCCGCTGCGGCAGGCCATGATCGACGGGCGGACGGCCCTGATCTGCCGCCTGCTGGTGCATGGCGCCGATCCGTCCGGGTCTGAGGACGACCTGCTCCGCACCGCACTGGAACAGCGAGACCACGACCTGCTGGCGGCCGTGCTGGCCCGGGAGCCCTCCGCTCTGCTGGCCGACGGAACGTGGCTGGTGGAAGCCGTCACCCGAGACGACGCCATGGCGGTCGACATGCTGCTGCGGGCGGGCGCGCCGGCCGCCGCGGCCGACAACCAGCCGCTCAAAGCAGCCGTGTACCAGGGTCGGGCGCTCATCGCCCGCTATCTCAAGGCCGCCGGCGCGACGGTCGATCCGCCGGAGCAGATCTACGAGATCGCCCTCAACGAGAAACCCTTCCGGTTCCAGCTCGACCTGGTCGGCGAGCGCATCGTCCGATCGGAAGTGCGGCGGGGCGACGGCTGGTTCGACGTCGAGGCGGAGACCCCCCTCTCGACAGAGCCCGTCAGCCCACAGCCGGTCCCGGAGCCGGAAGGAACCTGAGGTCGCGCCGCCTCGGCGGCAGGTTGACCTTGTAAACGAATCACAAAACTTTTCGAAGTTTGTTACAAAATTTTAACATCTTTCTCCCTCACTCGCCCTAGATTTAGCCCGACTTTGCGTTAAAACTGTTATCAAGAACACGACCACCCAGGAGCGTCAAGCACGAATTGCGGCGCTGGGCAACGGTCGTTCAATAGGAGGATAACTCAAATGAGTGGCATTGTGCGTGGTATTGGGGATGCGGTAGGCGGCGTGGTCCGTGGCGTCGGCGACGTGGTCGGTGGCGCTGTTCACGGTGTCGGTGATCTTTGCACGGGACATCCTCTCAAGGCTCTCGGCGACGTCGGTGGCGGGCTGGTGCACGGCGCGGGTGACGTGGTCGGTGGCGCCCTCAATGCGGCTGGCGACGTCGTCAGCGATCCTCTCATCGACGCGGGCGTCGGCTTCTGTCTCGGTGGCCCGCTGGGCGCCATGGCTGGCCCGATGGTCGGCCAGATGGCGGGTGGCCTCCTCCACGGGGCCGGCAACATGACCTACAACGCGACGCAGAGCGGCCCGATGTGGGACAGCATGCGAAACTTCCAGAACCAGTTCGGCATGGGCGGGATGAACGGCGGTATGTGCAGCCCGTACGGCGGCATGGGCGGCGGTTTCATGTCTCCCTTCGGCGGCATGGGCGGCGGTATGGGCATGATGAACCCGATGATGGGTATGGGCGGTATGGGCGGCGGCATGGGCATGATGAACCCAATGATGGGTATGGGCGGCATGGGCATGATGAACCCGATGATGGGTATGGGCGGCAT
>DASYBA010000965.1:0-2382 GCA_036501005.1 Candidatus Xenobia bacterium
GACGCTGGTTGAGCACGGGCCTGCCCTGCGGGTCGTCTTTCGGCACCACGGTGGTATAGTCGTGCCCAGTGACTCTCGGCATGGGCACCGGTCGGACGGGCAAAGTCTTTTCCAGCCCGGGCGCCACCGCTACGGCGACGAAGTTGGCGAGCACGAACAGGATGAAAAAGTTCAGGCAGAAGCGGGCGGCCCGGTCGAACGCCGCCTGCACCCGATTCTCAGTCATGGCGTGCCAGAAGCGGAGCGTGACCGATTCTGCAGGCACACCCCACGGGCTACGGCTGCACCGAAGACCCGTCCCCCGGCTCGTTCCCGCTGGAACGTTGGACGCCACTGCCAGCGCAGCTCGCCGCCGTTGGCGTTCGTCGGCATTTCAGGGCCGCTCTGACCCCGCTCCAGATGCGGCCTCGGCGGTGAAAAACCCATGCCCCTCTTGCATCAAGGCGGTGAAGTCGCGGGAATCGGGCTGTGCCGCGGCTTCTGCCACCTGACCGACCGCTTTTTGCAGCGCCGCCAGCATGTCCGGCGTATAGCGGTTGTAATGCTGGATCTCGTAATAAAGCTGAGGGTTCTCGGCGGCCACCTCCGCCGTGGTGCGGATCTGCCGGCCAAACGTCGTGCTGGTCGTCTTGTCCAGCTCAGGATAGGCGATGCCGATATCGTGCAGGGCCTTGGCGAAGGCAATATTGACGGCATGGGAGAGCCCTAGCACGACGCCCATCAAGCGGTCGTGCTGTTGGACCGGCACGTCTACCATGCGCAGGGCGGTCCCCTCGAAAAGGTGGCGGGCCGCGGCGGTGGCCTCGGGTTGACCACACTCGCACACCAGCAACACCCGGCCCGACAGCAAGACCGCCCCCGGCGCGAACATGGGATGCACGCTGCAGACCTTGCGCCCAGCCTTCACGGCCTGCTCGATGGTGTCGAGCAACGGCGACTTCAAGCTCGCAATGTCGAACACGATGGGGTCGGCATCGACGGCCAGCACTGCCTGCAGCATCTGGGTGCTGAGACCAATGGGGGTGGATAGCACCACCGCATCGGCGGCTTTGACCGCGGCGGCCAGGTCGGAGTGTCTTGGAAACGCGGTCTCGCCTTGCACGTCGTGCACGGTGACCAGGTGGCCCTGGGCGTGGAAGAAGCTGCACAGCCAGGATCCCATGCGCCCGCACCCGCCGATGACGAGAATGCGCTGAGGCGTTGCGTGGGTGCCTCGCGCGGAGGCGAAGGTGTGCTGGGTGCGAACGGCCCCCTCAATCAGGTGGCGAATGAGGGTCTCGCCCATCTCCGTATCCAGACCCAGGTGCGCGCAGGTTTCCCGAGCCCGCTCCAGGACCACCACTTCCCGGCGAAAGTCCCGCACCGGCAGGCCGGCCCCAGCTTTCTGGTCGCCCACCTGGCGGGCCAGGTCCATGCGTCGCTGCACCAGGCCCAGGATCTCCCTGTCGATCGCGCCGATGTCCTGCCGAAGACTTTGCAGATCGCTCATCCGGTCTTGCCGGCACCGACCAGCTTGGCCCAGCCGTCTCGCAGGCTGACGATGCGGTTGAACACCAGTTTGTCGCCCTGCGTATCTGGATCGACGACAAAGTAGCCCTTGCGTTCGAACTGGTAGCGGCTCATGGGGGCAGCGTTCGACAAGGACGGCTCCACTCGAGCCTCCAGACGCTCCAGCGAGGCCGGGTTGATGGTCGAGAGGAAGTCACGATCCCTGTCGGCGCCAGGCCTCTCCTCCAGCGACAACCGGTCGTACAGGCGCACCTCGGCGGGCAGCGAGTGGTCGGCCGACACCCAGTGGACGGTCCCCCTGATTTTGCGACCATCCGGCGGATCCGCCTCGAGGGTGGCGGGATCGTGGGAACACCGCAGCTCGACGATCTTGCCGGCGTCGTCCTTGATGACCTTTTCGCACTTGACGACGTAGCCTCGGCGCAGGCGCACCTCGTTGCCCGGGGAGAGCCGGAAGAACTTCTTCGGGGGGGTCTCCATGAAGTCGTCCTGTTCGATATAGAGAGTGCGAGTGAAGGGCACCGAGCGGTGGCCCATCTTGGGCGGATCGTCGGGAAAGTAGGGAGCCTCGACCCATTCCACCTTGTCCTCGGGATAGGTCTCGATGACCACCTTTAACGGTCGCAGCACGCCCATGACCCGGGGCACCTTCGGATTGAGGTCGTCCCGGACGCACTCCTCCAGCATGCCGACGTCGATCCAGCCTTCGGCCTTGGCGACCCCGATCAACTCGCAGAACCGCCGTATCGCTTCAGGGGTGTAGCCGCGGCGACGCATGCCGGCCAAGGTGGGCATGCGGGGGTCGTCCCAGCCGCTCACGTGCTTCTCCTGCACCAACTGTAGCAGCTTGCGCTTGCTCATCACCGTGTGGGT
>DASYBA010000966.1:0-4139 GCA_036501005.1 Candidatus Xenobia bacterium
CGCATGATCTTCGGGATCATGACAGGGTACCAGAACGAGCAGTTCATCGAGCGCAAGGAGCTTGACTTCTCGTACTATGCAGAAGGCATTGGTCGGTTCCGCGTCAACGCCATGTTCGAAAAAGAGCACATGGGGGCGGTCTTCCGCACCGTATCGACCGACCCGTACTCTTTCGAATTCCTGGGCGTGCCGCCCATCTTCAAGAAGCTGTGCGAGAGGCGGCACGGCCTGATCCTGGTGGTAGGGCCGACGGGCAGCGGCAAGTCGACCACGCTGGCGGCCATGGTGAACTACATCAACCACACTCAGGCGCGGCACATCATCACCATCGAAGATCCGATTGAGTTCATCTACGAGAACAAGAAAGCCCTGATTCGGCAGCGAGAGCTGGGGCCGCACACCAACGGCTTTGCCACCGCGCTGCGGTCGTCTTTCCGGCAGGATCCGGACGTCATCCTGGTCGGTGAAATGCGAGACCTGGACACCATGTCCACGACGCTGACGGCGGCCGAAACCGGCCACCTGGTCATGTCGACGCTGCACACCAACGGTGCGGTCGAGACGGTGACCCGAGTTGTCGACGCCTTCCCGGCCGGGCAGCAGCAGCAGATCCGTACGCAGTTGGCGGGTTCGCTCGAAGCGGTACTGGCCCAACGGCTGCTCCCCAAGGCGCAGGGCCGTGGCATGGTCATGGCCTGCGAGGTGTTCATTTGCACGCCCGCGGCTCGCAACATCATTCGAGAGGGCCGCATGCACCATCTCCGCAACGTCCTCGATACGGGCACGGAGCACGGCATGCAGACCATCGACCAGCATCTGCGGGATCTGTATCTGAAAGGCTCCATCAGTTACGAGGTGGCGTTGGCGAACGCCAGCGACGTCGACCACTTCCGTGATCTCGTGGGCATTGCCGAGGCGAACGAGATGATGGGTGGCAACGTCAACCCCGTGGTGCAGGCCCAGCAGGCCCAGGCGACGGGAGCCCCCGGTGCGCCCACCGCCACCCGCATCACGGGCACCGCCAAGGCCCGAGACACGCGACCAGGGGGCGGTTTGTAATCCATCCGCCCTGCTGATCTTGAAAACCGTGCTGCTTTGCGGCACGGTTTTTTGTTTAGGCCGTGTAGCTCCAGCTTCCGTTCGAGGCGGACTGGCGATGGACGGTATCGTTGTACGTGCCTGTGCCGCTGCCGTTGGCCTGGTCGATGATGCTGTGGTAGACGTACGGATCGCCCATGTAGACGCCATGCGTGGTGGCGTCGGATGATGGGTCGTCAGGGTCGTTGATGGCGATGTGCTCGGCATTGGGATACTCGCCGAAGTTGGACGGGATCTCGCTGATGTTGCCCTCGCCTGGAACGTAGCGGGCGCAGTTGGCGAGCTGGTCGATCTTGTCGCCGTTCGAAGTGGCGACGACCATGCGAACGTCTTTCGGCGTGTAGTTGGTGCGAAATGGCGTGCCCAGCGTGACCACCGTGCCGATGTGGTACTGGCGGGTTGGAGGCCGGAGGCTGCGTCTGGCTGGGCGGTGTCGGAGTCTGGGCCTGGGGTGCAGGGCCAGGGTCCTGCGTCTCGGGTGGAGGTGAAGAAGTCTGCGACGACGGCAGGTGGAGTATCGAACGGAGTTTCGACCAGAGCTGCGAGAAACCGCTGCTGATATACTGGTCGAAGCTTTGGCCGGACGTGTCTTTATTCGATACGGCGGTGCTGGCGCCCGACTGAGGCTGCCAGTTGGCCGGGGCCGTGTTGGAATAGCCAATACCCGCTACTGCCATCTCTCTACCTGCTCTCTCTCCTGATGAATGTCTGATCATGTCGGGTCTGAGAACGATCCAGAGGGCGGAAGTTGCCAGCAGGAAACCGATGTTTCCCAGGGATTTCCGGTTGGTAAACTTATGTCGAAACCTGAAGATGGTCTTGCACCCAGTGCCTGCCTTGGAGTCGCCGATGGCCTCGAGCATCTTGAGGTATCCCCGCCAGGTAGTGTGCAGCAGCACGCGGTTTTCCCGTTCACTGCGCTTGGATGTCTGGACTGTCATACGAACACCTCCGTCTTCAAGGCACGGCCAGTCTGGCAGGGCTCTATTGCCATCCGTGCGGGGGGAGCGACCTACAGCGTCAACATCATGTTAATTCCGCCTTGCCACCAGGCTTTCCTCAGGCCAGGGCGGGACCGACGGCCTGATCCAGCTCACTGGCGACCGCATTTCCCACAGCCCGATTGGCTGACCTGGGTCCGCACCTTCGATGGTGCGGATAGAGCAAAGGCCATTATGCGGCGGTCTTGAAAACCGTTGAACCCGCAAGGGTTCCGGGGGTTCGAATCCCTCGCTCTCCGTGGAAACAATGAGGCGGAGACTGGGTTTCTTCGCAGCGGTAGGTATTCTCAGGAGACATCGGTAGACGCCTGCAGATCCCCGGATTTCAGTCTTCAACAGCCACCGCTACAGCCACCAGAAAAAACTCAATTTGTCCGCGAGCGAGTCTCTCCGCATGCGCCTTCCCGCCCCCCTTTCGGCGTAGCCGAGCCGCCGTCGTCGCCCTGTGGGCGGGGTGGGCCATGCGGGAAACCGCCCGAGCCGTGACGTTGGGCCTTGAGCCACCCCGGTTTTCCGCAGGGTCCACGCCGTCCAGCAGGGTCCCCACGTCGCGCCGAGCCGGACCCCGGGAGCAGGGTGCCACCCGGCCCACCGTCCCTCCTGGCCCTTGCAGACGTCGCCGAATACTTACCCTGGATCTATCGCTTGTGCCCCAGCAAATCTTGTGACATAATGTCAAGAGGCCATGCCCAGGCTCGTCTCCCATCTCCTCTATGAACACGATTACTTTTGTGTCTGAATCTATCGAACAGCTCCGAACCGCGAGGTGGGCTGATCATACTGAGATGGTCGCACTTCAGGCTCATGTTGGAGCTTTTGGTGAAAAGGCAGTGCCTTTGCTCATTCGTGCCTTGCGAGACATCGGGCGAACTCAGGCAATCGATCCCATTGAAGCGTTATTGCAGCAATTGTGCCCACTCGACACAGCCATTGAAGTCGTCGCCGATACGCGGGAACCAGGTCATGTACGGGCAGCCATGGTCCATGTGATCGGGGTCAAGAAGCTCCCTGATTGCCTCAAGAAGCAGGCTTTGAGCCACTATGCCAGCGATTCAGACTGTATGGTTTCAGAGGCGGCTAGAGACGAGTTGGAAGCCGTAGAGATTGCTGAGTGAAGGGCTACCTCCGTAGACTCCGAGCATGTTACTGGTGGCACGCTGATGGCGGCCGGGCAGGCGGTGGCAGTGGCCATCTTCGGGGTGGACGGGCAGAACTGGGAGTGGGCCCGGCCGGTGCGGGAGCTGGTGTTGGCCATGGATGCGGGCGAGGCCCGGGCAGTGTTGCCGCTCAAGCTTGGTAGTCAAACCGGCTCTGGCAGCGTGCAACATCAGCGAGGCGTGGGTCTCCTCACGGTTGTCGCTGACGTAGGTGGGAGCCCGGCCGTAGGTTGGTCATATTGTTCGATAGAAGGCTCGTGCTCTGTCCCCATGTCGATTACTGTGCTGGACCCGATGGGAGATGCTGCAGGGTATCGTGGAACAGACGTTCACTCAGGTCAAGAATGGGACGCCAGAGAGATGGTGGTTTGACCGGCTCAACGCCAAACTGCTCGATGAGCACCCTGATGACAGCCTCCAAGGAAACACGACAAGTTGCAAAGTGAAGCCGTTCGAGGGGTGTTTTGTCCGGTAGCACTCCTTCTGACAGCAACGAGCCTCGGATATGCAGGTGAGCTGGTGGATGCGGATTCTCCGGAAATCGATCAAAGTCGTAGCGAAACACCCAGTCGTCTGTTGCCGTTTCCGCCTCCAACTGATACTGATAGCTATAGGCCAGTACCGAAGGGTTGCTCCCCTTGTTCTCCCTGAGGATCATGGTCAGCCGTAGAAACCGGTCGTTTGTGAGGCGTAGGGGTGCCTCGTCCCAGGTGCCGATGACTGCCTTGGTTCCAAGGGCAGACACTTGAACTTGGCTGATATCCGGACAGATGGTGTTTCCGAGAAGCAAGCGGATCAACCGAACAAAGGAGCGCAGCCCATCACGCCCGCCGCCTTTGTAGGCGCTGCTATACTCTCTTACTTTTGCGAGCTGACTGCTTAA
>DASYBA010000967.1:0-6692 GCA_036501005.1 Candidatus Xenobia bacterium
ATCGGGAGGTGGCGGACCTGCTCCGCCTTGTCCCGGCTGAACCCCTTGCCCAGGACGCGGAGATCGATACCGGCACTCTGCAGGCAGAACTGTACGGCCGCCTCGTCCTTGGTCGTGGTGATGACGATGTCGCGAAAGGCCTCTCGCAGTTGCGGAAAGACCTGCACAAAGTGTGGATACGGAGGCTGGAGGGAGAGCCAGTGCTGCGGGCGAGTGGTCCGTTCTTCGTCGCGGGTGGCGTAGAACGTGACGTCAAAGCGATGCGCGGCCTCCGGCTCCTGGGCCAGCCGAGCCTTGAACTCGTCTTTCGACAGAGATTCGAAGTCTCGCTCCGGGTCTTCGATCAAGAGGCGGAGCAAGACGTAGAAGTCGGGGGCGGTGCGAGACAGCCAGCGGCCGGCGCGAAAACCCGGCTCGAGCCCCGCAGGCAGGGGCCCGAAGAGCTTTTCCCAGGTCAGGCACGAGATGAAAAAGGCTTCATCGATACTGTCCCAGACCACGCCGTCGAAGTCGAGCGCCAGAACACAGTCCCGGGTCCGCATTTAAGAGGGTGTCTGAAAAGGCTTATCGGCTGGATGCTTGGCCATGCGGCGTCCTCCTTCGTTGCCGAGGTGTGCTCCTCATTTACATACGGGGGCCAAGTATGCGTATTGCGGTGCTCCTCGGCGCCTAGGATGCCGCTCGCCTGGCCGGCGCCTCCAGCTCGCCAAGCCTCTTCATACACCCTCTAGGCGACGAGCGGGGTGGCCAGCTTCCGATGGTCAGCGACGCCCACATAAGGAATCTGCTGGGCATCCCACCACACCTTGTCCGCTTTGCAGTGGATGCGGAGGGCGGAGACCAGGCGATGCTTCTCCCACAGGCGGCGGACGATGGAGAGAGGCGGATTGTCGCCGTGGGGCAGGTTGAAGTTCAACACTTCGCCATGCCCCCGCACCTTCTCGGCCAGGGCGTCGGCCAGGTCGTCCGTCAGGTTCTGCCGCGTCACGCCCTGACATGTCAGCTCGAAGAATACCCCGCCGCCCATCAGCACTCGGGCCCGGTCGACGTCTGCCAGGCTCAGCGCGCACGGACGCTCGCCCCCCGTGACGTCCAGCTCCCTGACGCAGGCCTGCCCCATCTTCCGATGATGGGGAATGGCCCGACTCATGCTAGCCAGCACGTTCACGACCTCAGGACCTTCGAACACGATCTTGAGAAAGACGTCTCTTTCCAGGGCCTTTCGCAACAGGACGGCAGGATGGAGCGCGTGCAAGGACTCGGCCGGCAACTCACTCACCGCGGAGGTGCCCGAGCGGGTCATGACGACGTACTCTCGGCCCCCGGCGCGGATCAGGTTGCCGTGCAGTTCGATACTCGTCCCGTCGCAGGCGGCGGCCTCCAGCTCCTCCGCAGCTTCCCGCGGGGTGGGGCAGGGCGGCAGCACGACGCCTTGTCGCCGGGCCAGGGCCTGCGCCAGGGGGTGCACCTGGCGGCGGGCGGTCGGCACCTCCAGCGACTTCGGACCCAGGGGATAGGTGGCCAGAAACCCCGCCTGCAGGGCGTGATCCGCCTTGCGGTCGGGGGTGAGCAAGAACTTGCGGCTGGCGTGCAGGATCGCTTCCACCGACGTGCCCCGGGCCTTCAAATAGCTGCCCGCCATGATCCCCGTCCGCCCGACGCCGGCGGCGCAGTGCACGTAGACCGGCTGGTGGGTGGGGTCGTCGACGAGGTCAAGGAAGGCCTGGATCTGCTCGGGGGTCGGAATGCTGCCATCTCGCATGGGCATTTCGACACACTGCATGCCCAGGGCCTGGATGCCTGCCTGGTAGTCCTGCCACCCGAAGCCGGGATAGTGGGTCTTTTCAATGGTGGTCTCCCGCAACAGGACGATCGTCTGGATGCCTTCCGACTGTAGCCAGCGCAGCCCGTCGGGAAACGGTTGCCCGCCCCGGTACAAGCGGCCTGGAACCACCGTGCCGAAGTTGGCCACCGGAGAATCCAGCCGTTCCCGTTCCACGGCGCCCACCGGGTTGGCCTGGGCTCTCTCCAGCTTGGTCACCGTGGCCAGCAGTTCATCGTGACCGGAGTGCACCCGATACTGCGACAAACGGTGAGCGGTGGCCACGATCTGCCGGAGAGAGGTCGCCACCTTCTCGGGCATGGTCTCGGCGAATCGATAGATGTCCTCCGCCCATCGCCGATTGTCGTCGGCTTCCCGCGCCTCTTGAGACGATGCGGCCTGCTGGACCTTCTCGAGCACCAGATCGCGACGACGGGCCACCCGAGGTCCGCAGGGCAGCATGGTCAAGGTGACCAGGTACCCCCCTACCCCATTGGGCTGTGCGGTGCTGTCGGACACCTGGGCCGGGGCATTGAACGTACCGTGCACGCCGAAATCGAAGAGCGCTCGCATGCGGCGCCCGGGTGGGAGTGGCCAGGAGCAGGCCACACCGGCCCGGTCTCGGCCCAGGTTCAACAGGATGGCCGAGGTCTGGTTGCCGTCTGCACACGCCTGCAACGTGACCAGGTAGTTGCCGGGCAGCCGCACGCTTCGCACCGACTGCGACGACGGTACCGCCAGCACCCCGCGGAAGATGTCGGGCATGCTGCTGCCCTCGGCAAATCGACAGCCGACGTCGTAGCTCTGCTCCCCTCTGCGCACCCAGACGGGTCGAATCGACAGGAAGGCTCCCTCGGCCTCGTGGGTCACGTGGGCGACGTAGTCCGTGCCCGTACTCAGCGCCCGGTCGAGGCGCAGACGGAGCCCACTGACGGAAACGTCGAGGAGGGTGCCGAGGGCTCTAGGCTGGTGCGGCCCCAGGTCCACCTGCACGGGAAAGGTGCAGGCGATGCGAAAATCTTGCCGCTTTTCCAGGACGTCCTGGAGAACAAGTGCGTCGGACATCGAGGGCCCCCCTATCAAAACATGTCTGCCGACCCCATCCTAGCACGGTCAAGGCGCCTTGAGGATCCGTCGTGGGGCCACTTGTGACGCACGAAGGACCTAGGTCTCAGGGCCAGAACTGTGAGGCCCTTTCAACTTTTTGCAACGGGAGTGTGGCAATGTCCGTAGATCTCAAAGGTCGGCACTTCGTCTCCATGGCCGACTTCAACCGGGAAGAAATCGAGCAGACGCTCAAGGTGGCTGAGACGCTCAAGCTGGAGCGGGCCATGCGCAAGCCCCACCCGCTCCTGGCCGGGCGCACCCTGGCCATGATCTTCGAGAAGTCGTCGACCCGCACCCGGGTGTCGTTCGAGACCGGCATGCTGCAGCTCGGCGGCAACGGCCTCTTCCTCTCCTCCCGCGACCTGCAGTTGGGCCGGGGCGAGCCGGTCAGCGACAGCGCCCAGGTCCTCTCCCGCTACGTCGACGGCATCATGGCCCGCACCTACAAGCACGAGACCGTCACGGAACTTTCGAAGTACTCCCGAGTTCCGGTCATCAATGGCCTGTCGGATTATGAACACCCCTGCCAGATCCTCGCCGACCTGCTTACTCTCTACGAGAAGCGGGGCAAGCTGGAAGGGCTCAAGATCAGCTACTTTGGCGACGGCAACAACGTGGCCCACTCCCTCATGCTGGGCGCCGTCCTGGTGGGCGCCCACTATGCCGGCGCCCATCCCGCCGGCTACATGCCCGAAGGCAAGGTGGTCGAACAGGCTCGAGAGCTGGGCAAGAAGACCGGCGCCAAGGTGGACATCACCAGCGATCCCCACGAAGCGGCCCGCAAATCCGACATGATCTATACCGACGTGTGGACCAGCATGGGGCAGGAGGGCCAGGAGGCCGAGCGCATCAAGGCACTCGGCCCCTACCAGGTGAATGCCCGCCTCATGGCCGAGGCCCCGCCCCACTGCGTGGTGATGCACTGCCTGCCGGCGCACCGCGGCGAAGAGATCACCGCCGACGTCATCGACGGCCCGCAGTCCGTCGTCTTCGACGAAGCCGAAAACCGGTTGCACGCCCAGAAAGCGTTGCTGGCCCTCACCATTCGTTGAGATTCATACTGGTCGGGGTGCTGGTGCTGGCGGCCCTGGGGGTGGGCGCCTGGTATGGGTTCCCCTACTGGTACCTCAATAACTCTCCGCACGTCATCATGCAGCCCAAGGCGCTGGCATCGAGCGCCCCGGTGGAGACGGAGGGCAACCCCCAGAAGGCTGACGAGACCAACCAGACGCCCGATCCGCAGGCCACCCTGCAGATCAAATACTTCGATCAGAAACGGGAAACCCGCATCGTGTCGGGCTTCAAGCAGATGGACCTGCCGCTGCCGGTGGTCAGCGTCGGGGTCGGCGAGTCGGGCGACTTCCACGTGGCCGGCGTGCAGGTCTGGATGCAGAACGGACCCGACCAGGCCCGCTTCGAGCGGGAGGCGTTGGTGGCGGTCTATACGGCCTGGCGCATGGTGCCCGATCTCTCGGAGGTCGACATCTGGGGCGTCGATCGGCCGGACACGAAGCAGCGACGGGGGCAGAGCCTGTGCAGCCTGGTGGTCCGGCGAGATGCGTTCGTGGCCGCCAACCCAAGGCTCTCCCGGAGCGAACAGGTACACCAGCTCGGCCTCCTGTGGATGGCTTCTGAACAGGACTCCGGGAGGGGGCGGTGAAAAGCTGTCGCACACGCATAAAACCAGGAGGCGCGAATGACCTGTATGAAATGCGATGGGCGACTCTGCAAGGATCGGATGTGGGATGTTCCCCGCCGATTCGAAGAGTGGTTCTGCATCAACTGCGGGGGGCGCTACTGGCTGGACACGCAAAAATTTACGGTCTGTCTGTCTTTGAACTAAGAGGAGGTCACGGTGGAACAGGGGAGTTTGACGGTCAAGCGAGGCTTGGCGCAGATGTTGAAGGGCGGCGTCATCATGGACGTCACGACGCCGGAACAGGCCACGCTAGCCCAGGAAGCGGGCGCGGTCGCCGTCATGGCTCTGGAACGGGTGCCATCCGACATCCGGGCGGAGGGCGGCGTCGCTCGCATGGCCGACCCGTCCATCATTCAGGCCATCATGGACGCGGTGACCATTCCCGTCATGGCCAAGGCCCGCATCGGCCATTTCGTCGAGGCTGACATTCTCGAGGCCCTGGGCGTCGACTACGTCGACGAGAGCGAAGTGCTCACCCCGGCCGACGAGCAGTACCACATCTGGAAGCACAAGTACAAGGTGCCTTTTGTGTGCGGCGCGCGAGACCTCGGCGAGGCCCTCCGTCGCATCGCGGAAGGGGCGGCCATGATCCGCACCAAGGGTGAGGCCGGCACGGGCAACGTGGTGGAAGCCGTGCGGCACATGCGGGCCATCCAGAGCGAGATCCGCAAGCTGCACCACATGGACGAGGAAGAGCTGGTGTCCTACGGCAAGCAGCTTGGGGCTCCGGTCGAGCTGTTGCGGGAGACCCGCGAGCTGGGCCGCCTGCCGGTGGTGAACTTTGCCGCCGGAGGGCTGGCCACGCCGGCCGACGCCGCCCTCATGATGAAGCTTGGCGCGGACGGCGTCTTCGTCGGGTCGGGCATCTTCAAATCCAAGGATCCCGCCAGCCGGGCCAAGGCCATCGTCGAGGCCACCACCTACTACCAGGATGCGAAGGTCCTGGCCAAAGTCAGCGCGGGCCTGGGCGAGCCGATGAAGGGCCTGGACGTGCGCCAGCTCGATCAGAAGGAGCTCCTCCAGGTACGTGGCTGGTAAGACGGTCGGCGTCCTCGCCCTGCAAGGGGACGTCGCCGAGCACCTCGTCGCGCTCGAACAGTGTGGCGTTGCCACCCGAGAGGTGCGCACGGCTGACGACCTCGCGGCTTGCGATGGCCTGATCCTGCCGGGCGGCGAGAGCACCACCATGGGTCGGCTGTTGAACCGCTACGACCTGCTGGAGCCGCTCCAGGCTCGGGGACGGGCCGGGATGCCCATGTACGGCACGTGCGCGGGGCTCATTCTCCTGGCCAGGGAAGTGCAGGATGGAGTCCCGGGCCAGCCCAGCCTGGGCCTCCTGGACGCCACCGCGGTGCGCAACGCCTACGGCCGCCAGGTCGACAGCTTCGAGAGCGACCTGGCACTGCCCGCCCTGGGCGAGAAACCTTTCCACGCCGTCTTCATCCGGGCGCCCGGGTTGACCCGGTTGGGCTCTGGGGTCGAGACGCTGGGCCAGTTGGGCGACAAGACGGTGGCCGTGCGACAAGGCAACGTGCTGGCGACCTCGTTCCACCCGGAGCTGAGCGGCGACCTCCGACTCCACCGGTACTTCGTGTCCATGATCGAGCAAAGACTGAGGTAGTGCCATGGCAGTCAAGACAATCGTGTGGGACGTTCCCAGCCAGGCGCAGGGCAACATGACCGACCTGACCCCCCGGTTGGAAAACGAGGTCACGGCCAGCGGCCTGCAAGACGGCATCGCCACGGTGTTCGTCACCGGGTCGACGGCCGGCGTCTCGACCATCGAGTGGGAACGGGGCTTGCTGTCGGACTTCAAGGTCATGCAGGAGCGCTGGATCCCGGAGAACCTGCAGTACGCGCACAACGAGGGCGAGCGAGACGACAACGGGCATTCGCATCTGCGGGCCACCATGCTGGGCCCTTCGCTCACCGTCCCTTTCACCGCCGGGCAGCTCCATCTGGGCACGTGGCAACAGGTGGTCCTGGTCGATTTCGATACCAAGCCCCGCTCGCGACGCATCATCTGCCAGGTCATGGGAGAGTAAGGCTGATTGCACTCCTGAC
>DASYBA010000968.1:0-2309 GCA_036501005.1 Candidatus Xenobia bacterium
CCTCTGGATCCTCGGGCTCATCGATCTCCTGGCGGCGGACCGTTAACAAGGTGGACAACATGGGGGCGTTCCAATCTGGTACCATGGCCTCAAAGAGATAGCGCTGGAGACCCAAGACATGATCGCACCCGCCGCCGCCAAGAAACCCCTGCAGACCGTCCTGGCGATGTTCGACTACGACGGCACCTGGAACGATCCCCGCGATCCCAATGCCCGCCAGTTCCTGGATCAGGCCCTGGTGGAGATGAAAGACGAGTTCCGCTCGCAGGGCATCGACCTCAAGTTCGGGGTGGTGTCGGCCCGAGATCCCAAGGGCATTTCCGTCTTGAACCTGCCCAAGTCGATGGACTTCACGGTCAGCCAGAACGGCAGCGAGATCCAGATTGGGGGCCCCGGCGTCACCCAGAACGGCCAGTGGGTGCCCACCCCCATGGTCGAGGCCTGGAAGAACAAGAACGACTCGTACCATTTCGACAAGACCCAGGTCAAGTCCATCATGGACGGTCTTCTCAAGGAGCCGAAGTACTCGAACCTGCAGTATCTGGGCCTGGCAGCCGTCTGTGGCGTACCGTCGGCCGAGTCCAGCCCCTACATGTACACGCCCTGCTTCAAGTACGACAGTATCAAGCTGACCCCGGAGGAGCAGGTGGATGCCAACCACAACGGCACGCCGGACGTCCTGGAGAAGGCCACGTACAAGACGCCCCAGCAGATGCAAGACTTCATGGGCGACCTCAACAAGCAACTGAAGGCCGCCGGGGTGCAAAGCGTGCTGTCACCCGCCTACCCTTACATGGGGCAGCCTTACGTGATGTTTGACGCCACCACGCCCAGTGCGCAAAAAGGCGACGCCATCAACTACCTCAAGGACATGCTGGGCATTCCCGCCGACCATGTGATCGTGGGGGGCGATGGGGGCAACGACATCAGCATGGCGCACGACCTGAATGGCCAGGACGACGGCCGACGGTTCATTGCAGTGAGTGGCGAGAGCGACCTCTATGCCGCTGCGGGTGAGCTTCAGCATGCCATCCTGCAGCCGGGCCAGATGACCAGTTCGCTGGGGATCATGGACGGCATGCGGCGCCACCTGAAGGAGATCGCCGCCGAAATCAATCAGCAGTAGCGTGCGTCTCGCCCTGGCCCTCGTGCTGGGGGTTGGCGTGGTCGTGCACGCATCGCCCGGCCGGTGGCAACTGCCGATATGGCCTGGCCAACCTCCGAACGCTCACAGGGTGGTCGGACCCGAAGTCGACAAGACGGCGGCCCAGGACGACAAGATCGCGGGCCGGCCGCTGATTCGGCTGACCAACGTGGGAGGGCCGACCATCACGGTGTTTCCGCCGGCCGCGGCCAATACCCGAGCGGCAGTGCTGGTGTTCCCCGGCGGCGGCTACCAGGTGCTGGCCATGGACCTGGAAGGGACGGAGGTCTGCGACTGGCTGGCGTCGCGGGGCATCACCGGGGTGCTGGTCAAGTATCGGGTGCCTTCCGCCCCGTATCCCCGGTCTCCCATGCCCCTGCAAGATGCGCAAAGGGCGCTGAGGCTGGTGCGGTTTCACGCCGCGGAATGGCGTATCGACCCACACAAGATTGGCGTTCTCGGGTTTTCCGCGGGGGGGCACCTGTCGGTGGCCATGAGCACGCACTTCATGGACCGGTTGTATCGAACGGTCGATACGATAGATAGGGTAAGCTGTCGGCCGGACTTTGCGGTGGTGCTCTACCCCGGGCATCTGTGGACGGGGGGATGGACGCTGAATCCCGACATTCGGGTCAGCCATTCGACCCCGCCGACCTTCATCGCCCAGGCCGAGGACGACCCGGTGGACGACGTGCGAAACTCACTGGTGTACTATGACGCCTTGCGCCAGGCAAAGGTCCCGGTCGAGATGCATCTGTATGCCCAGGGAGGGCACGCGTGGGGGCTTCGCAAGACGCAGTTTCCCGTGACGGGCTGGCCAGGCCTGGTGGAGACCTGGCTCAGAACCATCCGGGTGTTATAATCGTCAGGCGGACCGACGTCGGTAACGGTCTCCGGCCATCGCCAGACCGATCACGGTGATGGCGATCGGCAGGGCGGCGGAGTCCGAGTCGACCTCGGGCGCTGAGGCCCCCACGACAACGGTGAATTGCGTCTTGATGGCAGGGCCGGGGCCCGCTCCGGTAGTATTGTCCACGCCGAAGTTGAACACAGCGTCCGCATCCGTACTACCCAGGCAGGCTGTGCCGGTGAAAATGCCGCCGCCACTGGGAAAAGTCGAGGACGGCAATGAGCAGATCTGCATGAGCAGATCCTGGTGGAGGAG
>DASYBA010000969.1:0-5611 GCA_036501005.1 Candidatus Xenobia bacterium
ACTCGACAGGAGGGACGGAGGACGCCGCCTGGGCAAGCCACGCCGCCGCAGAGCCTCTCCGCACCCCCTCTCAAGTGCTCACCGCACCTAGTCCGGTGACAACGGGTGTGACCGAGCCGCGCCTCATGATCGTGGCCTGCGAACCCTCCGGAGACATGCAGGCCGGCGCGCTGGTGCACGCCGTTCACGAGCGGTGCCCGCAGGTCCAGGTCGTCGGGGTGGGGAGCCAGGCGTTGCGCCAGGAACGGGTCACCATGCTGTACGACAGCAGCGTGTGGGGCACGGTCGGGGTATGGCAGGCCTTGCCGCGCATCCCCTCCATCATGCGGGCGTTCCAGGGCATCAAGCGGGCCATCCTGGCGCAGCGGCCCGATCTTCTGGTCGTCATCGACTCGCCCGCCATCAACTTGCCGCTGGTCAAATTTGCCCGCCAGCACGGCGTCAAGACGGTCTATTACTTCCCGCCGTCGCAGTGGACCGAGAACCTGAAGCGCCACCGCTACATCGCCTCCGTGGCCGACGACGTCGTGGTGGCGTTCCGCTTCACCGCGGATCGCTACCGGGAGGCGGGGCTGAATCCGGTGTACTTTGGCCACCCCTTGCTGGACGTGCTGGACAAAGTACCCGACCGTTCCGGGGCCCGCCAGGCCCTGCAAGTGCCACAGCAAGGCACCTATGTGGGGCTGCTGCCCGGCAGCCGCACGCAAGAAATCGACTACCTGCTGCCCGTCTTTCTGCAGGCCGCCCGACGGCTGGTGGCGCAGCAGCCGGATCTGCGCTTTCTCATACCGGTGGCCAATCCGGCGCTCCGCCCCCGCATCGACCGCCTGCTGACTGCCGACCTGCCCACCACCCTGGTCGAGGGTCAGGGCCGACTGGTCATGGCCGCCAGCAACGTGCTCATGACGTGCTCCGGCACCGCCACCCTGGAGGCGGCGGTGCTGGGCATTCCGATGGTCATCGCCTACCGTTTGCCGTGGCTCGACTACCGGGTGGGTAAGCTCCTGCCCATCAAGGTGCGCTGGTTTGGCCTGCCCAACCTGGTCATGCAGAAGACGCTGGTTCCGGAACTCTTGCAGAATCAGGTCACGCCGGAGCGGGTCGCGGCCCAGGTCGGCGAATTGTTACAGGACAGTGACAAGCGGCGGATAATGGAGGAGGAGCTGGCCGGCGTCAAGAAAGCGCTCGGGTTCCCGGGAGCTGTCGCCGCTGTCGCCGATCTTATCGTGGAGAAGTTGGCCCTTGGCCCCACTCGACATCGTCATCATCACGAATAGTCCCGGGGAGCTGTCGTCGTGGGTGCGGGCCACCGTGAAAACCCTCCGACGACGGTCGACCGATGCTCGCCTGGTCGTCATGCTGGTCCCATGCCCCTTTGCCAGCGGCGGTGAGGCTCGTATTGCGCGTAGTTTCGAAGAGGTGGACGTGGTCGTCCCTCCCAGCCGGTTCTTCCAGTTCGCGCTGGGGTTCAACCCGCCCGGATATCGGCCGGCCCCGCACGGGGTGGTGGTTTTTCTGGGCGGTGACTTCTGGCACGCTCTCCTGGTGGCGGCCCGGCTGCGCTACCCGGCCATCGCCTACGGTGCCTCCGGCTATCGCTGGGGCCGGTACTTCAGCCGCACCTGCGTGCAAGACGATCGGGCGCAAGAGCGCATGCTCGGGTGGGGCATTCCGCGCGAGCGCGTCGAGGTGGTCGGCAACCTGATTTCAGAAGCGGCTCAGCCCTCCATGCCGAGAAGCGAGACGCAGGCGCGGTGGGGGCTGGATCCAGACAAGGCCACCATCGGCATCCTGCCGGGCAGCCGGCAGTACCACGCGCAGGTGAGCCTGCCGGTTTTTCTCAAGGTGGCGGAAGAAATCCACCAGCAACGCCCGGACACGCAGTTTGTGGTCGGCCAGTCGCCGTTTTTGACCGACGAGGCCCTGCTGGCCTGCCTGTCGCCCTTGCGGGGCGGCATCGCCGGGGTCTCGGCCCAGCGAGTCGGTGACGACCTCCTGGAGACCGCCGGCGGCCTGCGGGTTCGCCTGGTCAAGGGTCGACAGTACGACCTCATGAACGTGTCCGACCTCATGCTGTGCATTCCCGGCACCAACACCGCCGAGGGCGCCTCCTTCGGACGTCCCATGCTGGTGTGCATGACGTGGAAGGCGCCCATTCCCAGGGGCGGCCTGGGCTTCGTCACCAACGTGCTGCCCATGTACTCGACCGTGCGCAAGAGGCTGCTCGAATCTGTGCGCAAAAAGTTGCGCTATACCGCGTTACCCAATATACTAGCGGGGCACATGATCGTTCCAGAGATCTGCGTGGAGGAGAGCTCTACCGAGATCAGCGACGTGGCCGTGCGCCTCCTCGGCGAGCCGGAAACCCTGGCCCGCATGGCGGCTGAATTGACCGAACTACTGGGAAAGAAGGGGGCAGCCGAGCGAATGGCCGACGCCATCTTGCGGGCAGCCGAACAGACGAGCACCAACCATGAGCGTCCCAAGCAACCCTCCAGCGTTGAAGCAGGTGCAAGAGTGGGTCTTTAAGTGGCGAGGCGCGCTGCTTATTCCTCCGGGTCTCTGCTTCTATCTGCTGGGACGTCCCACCCCGACCAGCTTTACCTGGGGTGTGCTACTGGCACTCACCGGTGAGGCCGTACGCATCTGGGGGGTCGGGTATTCCGGGGTCACCACCCGCAAGGACGTTGTGGTCGCGCCCCGGCTGACGACCGCCGGGCCCTACGCGTATGTCCGCAATCCCCTCTACGTGGGCAACTGCATCACCGCCTTTGGCTTCCTGGTGGCGGCCAGTGGGGGGCTGGGGGTGGGGGTGAAAAGTGTTCTATTCCTCCTCCTGGTCGGCTTCTACGGCACCGTCTACGGGCTCATCGTGCCGCACGAGGAGGCCTACCTGCGCCAGCAGTTCGGCCAGCCGTTCCAGCGCTACTGCCAGCTCGTGCCCCGCTGGATCCCCTCTCTGGTGGGTTATCCCGAACCCGAAGGGGAGTTCGATGCGGCCGTCATCCTCAAGGCGGAGACCCACACGCTGGGTCTCCTCCTGCTGGCAGGCTGTCTCCTCTTCCTCAAGATGAACGGGTGGGACCATGGCTAAGCGGCAGTCCAAACGCACCCGGCGAGACGGGGCGCGGCCGGAACAGCCGCCGCCGGGCGGGTTGGAGGTCGAGGAAGAGGACCAGCCCGAGCCGCAGTCCGAGCCGGTCGCCCCGGGTCCCCCGCCGCCGCCCGATACCAACGTCAAGCTGGCCATCGTCGGCTTTGCCGTCATCGGGGCCCTCATGGGCGGCTTCACCGGCCTCGGATCGTGGGGCATGCCCGCACCTCCCCTGCTGCCTTTGACCAACCCTGTCGAAGGCACCCTCATGGGTCTGCTCGGAGGCCTGACCATGGGCGCCACGGCCGGCCACTCGCTGCTCTTGCCGTTCCGCTGGCAGGCCGTGGTGCTGCTCATCCTGGTGACCCTCGCCTTCACCTTGTTCGATCGCGTGGGCCCGTGGGGGCTGTCCGCCGCGGGCTTCGTGTCGTTCGCCTTGTCTTTCGTGATGGTGCGCCTCAAGCTGCCTTGACCATCACCCTGTTCCATACCAACGACATGCACGATAGTCGCCAGGCCCTGGAGCGCCTGGCGGGCCTGGCTCGCCCCGCCGACTCCGTGCTGGTCGACGTCGGCGACTCGCTCAAGGGCTCCAATACGCGGTGGTACTGGCATGAACCGGTCGTCGAACAGATGAACAGTCTGGCCTACCAGGTACAGGCCATGGGCAACCGGGAGTTCCACTACCTGCGGCGGGTGTTGGCGCATCGCCAGCAGCGCCGGCACTTTCCCATCCTGGCCGCCAACCTGGAAGACCTGCGGCAGCCCGGCGACCAATGGTGGCAGCGCACCGCGGTGGTGACGGTCGGCGACTATCGTATCGGATTCACCGGGGCTACCCCGGTCCAATACGACGAACACTCTCCGTGGCAGCGCATCTTTGGGTTCCGTTTCCATGCGCCGGAGACGGTGTTGCCCGACGTCATTCGACAGTTGCGGCGCGATTGCCACGTCGTCGTGTTGCTCTCCCACCTGGGGTATAGCGAAGACCAACGACTGGCGCCCCTCCTGGGCCCCGTCGACATCATCGTGGGCGGACACAGCCACACCGTGCTGCAGGAACCCACCTGGTGCCAGGGCGTGCCCATCGTGCAGACCGGGAGCCACGGCCGCTTCCTGGGCGAAACCACCTTGCGATTGTCGGCCGCCGGGGCGCTGGAGGGCCTCGACTATCGACTGATTCCGTGTCGAACATGATTCTCTTCCTCAGCAACGGCCATGGCGAAGATACCATCGCCAGCGGCATCATCCGCCGGGTGCGGGCGGCCCGACCCGACCTGCCCGTGCAGGCCATGCCCTTGGTCGGGCACGGCCACGCCTACCGTCGAGCAGGGGTGCCGTTGTTGGGGCCGCAGGAGCTGCTGCCTTCGGGTGGGCTGATTCATGCGGGCATGTCCCACTTCGTCGACGACCTGCGGTCCGGCCTCATCGGCTTGACCGTCCAGCAGATTCGCGCCCTGCGCCGGACCAAGGCGCAGGTGGTGGCCGTCGGGGACGTCTTTCCGGTCGTGTTGGGAGGGCTGTTCTGCCAACGGCCTCTGCTCTTTGTTGGGACCGCGCGATCCGACTGGTTCGTGCCGTATTCCCGCCTGGAAACGCGGGTGTTCCGCTGGCTCTGCCGCCGCATGTGGGCCCGGGATGAGCCCACGGCCCGCACCATGGCCGCCCGGGGCGTGCAGGCCACCTGGGTCGGCAACGCCATGATGGACTGCATCGAGGGCGCTGACGCGGCGCTCCCGATGTTGGATGAGGGCGGAGCACTGGGAGCAGAGCGACCGCCCGTCATCGCAGTGCTGCCGGGCAGTCGCCAGGCCACCTACACCGACTTTCCCGTGCTGCTGCAGGCAGCTTTCGACCTGGGGGGCCAGTACACGTTCGTGGCCGCCCTGGCTGGCGCCACGCCGGTGGACGAGGTGCTGCGAGTGGGGCAGGAAGCTGGCTGGCAAGGCACCCGCCTGGGGCCCGCCCCCGTGGTGGGTCGCCTATCGAGAGAAGGCACCACCATGTGGTTGACCCAGGAGGCCCTGGGCACGGTTCTGCAGCGTTGCCACCTGGTGTTGGGGCAGGCGGGTACGGCCAACGAGCAGGCGGCGGGCCTGGGACGACCCGTGGTAGCGTTCGATAGCCAGGGCCGGGCGACGCCGGGCTGGTACCGGGCGCGGCAGAAAGGCCTCCTGGGGGACGCCCTGCGACTGGTGCCTCGCAGTGGCTCGTCGGTCGCCGCGGCCGTGCGCGACATCCTGCAGAAGCCGTCGCTCTACGCCCACATGCAAGAGACGGGGCAGGCTCGCATGGGCCCGCCCGGGGCGTCGGCGGCCATGGCCCGGGAAATTCTCGACCTGGCGGCCGGCGGCTTATAGCTTGATGGACTCGCCCAGATTGAGCGCATGCCGGCCCTTGTTATAGACCAGCACGGTTCCTTGCGTACAAGTGACACTCTTGCCGCTGGCATCGGCCGTAATTTCTGCCGCCTGGCCCTGATCGCAGTGCACCGTGATCTGCTGCATCTTGACGTCG
>DASYBA010000970.1:0-13460 GCA_036501005.1 Candidatus Xenobia bacterium
GGTGCTCTACCGCCGCGAGCGTATCGAAACACCGGACGGCGACTTTCTCGACCTGGACTGGGCCGACAAAGGCCATGACAAGGTCGCCATCCTATCGCATGGCCTGGAAGGCTCCAGTCGGGGGCAGTACGTGCGAGGCCAGGTCAACTCCCTCAACCAGGCCGGCTGGGACTGCGTGGCTTGGAACTGCCGCGGCTGCTCGGGCGAGATCAATCGACAGAAACGACTCTACCACAGCGGCTCGAGCGACGATCTGGGCACGGTCGTCGAGCACGTTCGCAAAGTGCGCCCGGGGGCCCCGCTGGCTCTCATCGGGTACAGTCTGGGCGGCAACATGACGCTCAAATACCTGGGTGAGCAGGGCGAGGCCGCGGCCCATGTCATCCGCGGCGCGGTGGCCTTTTCGGTGCCGTGCGACCTCGCCTCCAGTTCGAAGGTGCTGGCTCGACTGTCGAACAGCCTCTACATGATCCGATTCATGGTGGCTCTCCGCGACAAGGTGCGTGTCAAGGAGCGCATGTTCACCGGTCAGGCCAAAGGGTTCAGCCTGTGGCGCATCCGCACGTTCAAAGCGTTCGACGATGCCTATACCGCCCCCATCCACGGGTTCAGCAGCGCGGAGGACTACTGGATGCGGGCCTCCAGCAAGCCCTTCCTGCCCATGATTCGGGTGCCCACCTTGCTGGTCCAGGCGCAAGACGACCCGTTCCTGGCACCGCCCTGCTACCCCTACCAGGAGGCGCAGGACAGCCGCTGGTTGCACCTGGAGGTGCCTCGCTATGGCGGCCACGGCGGCTTCGTATCGAACCCCTACTATTCCGACCGCAGGGCGGCCGAGTTTCTGTCGTCGATACCGCCGAGCAGGTCGGGGATTCGGTGACCCCGCCGCACCACGATGGCCGACCCGTCGGCCAGCAAGGCACTCGCCGGCGGTCGTGACAGGACGTCGACGAACGGCTTGCCATACAACCGCTCCACGTCGGCCGACAACCCGCTCTCGGCAAGCGTCTGCACGTTCCAGCGGGGATGTTCCACCTGGTATTCCATGCAGCCCCCGTCGCGTTGGCCGGAGTAGCCCCAGTAGTGCTCGGTGATGAACTCTTCTAACGAGCCGGGCCGGAGGGGCTGCGGGTCTCCCGCCGGACGCCCCCATAGCCCCTCCCACGACCGTCCGGTCTGCCACTCATATCGAACGACGTCGCCGATGTCGTGCCGCATGCGCCGTGCGATATACTGCTCGTTGTACAGCACCCGTGCCACCACTGCAATGGCTGGCTGCGGCACGATCTCCCGCACGAAGACCACGCCCCGGCGGTCGCCTCGGCGGACATAGTATCGAAGGTTGACCTCCTCAAAGTTCTGATGCAGGGGAATGGCCACGCCCATCACCCGAGTCTTGAGAAACATGAAGCCCACGACGCTGACAAACGTCTGGCCTTCAAAGAAGTCGATTTCGGTGCCGGGCGGCGCGGTCAATAGCGCCGGCTCCACAGGGTAGTTGAGCATGAGGAGATGGCGCCACTCGGCTTCGAGAAAAATCGACACGATCTCGTGTTCGCCGCAGGGCCACACCGATCCGTCTGGTACACATCCTGCCTATGCGCTTTCCTTTCGACCTGGCCGCCATCGACGTCGACGGCACCCTTTTGGGCCCCACGCAAGACGTCAGCCCGGAAAACGAAGCCGCCATCCGGCGTCTCGTCGCGAGCGGGGTGCGGGTGCTGCTGGCCTCGGGGCGGTGGCACGACGACATCGTCCCCTTCCATCGCCACCTGGGCTTGTCGGGCCCCATCATTTCCTCGCAGGGGGCCATGATCAAGCACGGCGAGACCGGCCGGGTGACGTGGCGCAATCCCGTGCCGGATGCGACCGCCCGCGAGCTGGCCCAGGCCGCGTTGGACTGCGGATTGACGGTCATTGCCTATCGAGCCGGCGGTGTGGCCACCAATGTTCGAAACGCCTGGAGCCAGCGGGAAGAGAGCGTCATTCGGCGCAGCATTACGGTGGCTCGCTCGACCGATACCCTGTGTCGGTCGGTGCTGAAGATCATTTGTTGCGGCCCGGCCGAAAGGCTGCGGGCTCTATCGATTCCTGCGGATCTCACTCACCTCGTCGGCCATCCCGAGTGGCACGAGTTCTATGAACCATCATCGTGCAAGGCGACGGCGCTGGCCCGGGTCGCCCGCACCCTGGGCATCCCGCCGCATCGCGTAGCGACCTTCGGCGACGGCGATAACGATGCCACCATGCTGCGCTGGGCGGGGCTGGGGGTGGCCATGCACCACGGCACTCCCGGGGCCCGCCAGGCGGCCCGCATGGTCGCGCCGCCGGGCCCGCCGGAGACCTGTCTCTCGCGAGCCGTTGCCGTGTTATGACCTCGCAGTCGGCCTCATGCGCACGGGGGCGGCAGGGAAAGACGGCCAGTCACCAGAACGGGCCCACACCTAAGCCACAAGGGGGATAGTTTTCATGGCCAAGCATTCCAAGAAGGGCGGCGGAGGAACCGCCGTGGCCAATCGATCTGCCGACAGGGAGGCCGAGACGCCCCCCCACGCCCCAGGGCTCAACCCGCAGCGCATCATGCAGTTTCTGTGGGGCCACGCGATGACCCAGGTCATGATTACCGCCATCGAACTGGATCTGTTCACTCGCATCCAGGGCGGCACCCACACCATCGAGGCTTTGGCCCACCAGACCGGCGCATCCGCCCGCGGCGTGCGCATCGTCGTCGACGTCCTGGTCTCGGTGGGGCTTGTCCACCGGCACGGCTCGACCCTGTCTCTGCCGGCCGAATCGGCTGCCTTCCTGACCAAGACCAGTCCCAGCTTCATAGGGGGGGTCATCAAGCCGACGCAGCAAGGCTGGAACGATTGGGGCGACTTCCGCGAGGCGGTGCACCTCGGGCGATCTCCGCACGCTCGGGTCCACACCAACGACCGGGGCGACTGGTTTGCAACCTGGGTCGACGGTCTTTACAACCTCAACCACGCGGCAGCCCAGGCGGTCGCGGCCCAGGTGGCGGCCGGCGCCAAGGATGCCCTCGACCTCGGGGCCGGCTCCGCCGTATGGAGCCTGGCCAGCGCGCAAAGCAACCCGGATCTGCAGGTCGCCGTCATCGACCACCCTTCGGTGATCGACAAAGTCACCAAGGGATTTGCCGAGCGACTGGGTGTATCGGAACGGTACACCTGGCGCCCGGGCAGCTTCCGGGATCTGGATCTGGGGCACGAGACGTTCGACTTGATCTTCCTCGGGCACATCCTGCATGGCGAGGGTGAGCGGCGCAGCGTCGAGCTCCTGAAGCGGTGCCACCAGGCGCTGCGACCCGCAGGCACGGCCGTGGTAGCCGAGATGGTAGCCGACAACGAGCGGTCCACCAACCCGGGGGCGCTCATTTTTGCCGCCAACATGCTGCTCTTCACCGAAGAGGGCGACAGCTTCTCGGCCAGTCAGTTGGAGCTGATGGGCAAGCTGGCCGGTTTCTCCTCCCACGCGTGGTTGGAGGTGCCTGCCCCCAACCCCATCCTGCTGCTCAAGAAGTAGCGGGTCAACTTGTTCGATAACCCCGTCCGCCCGCATATTGAACCGGCCGACCCTTGCGCCGCAGGCCCAACACCGTGTGCTTGACTCGATCGGGGTGCACGTCGTGCCCCCACACGTGCCGCATCAGTTCAGTGCGGCTCACCGTCTGGCCGTGTCGGCTGCGCAAGAGCTCCCATGCACGCTCTTCTCGCTCGGTCAAGTGCACTGGACTCGGTCTCTCACATGGAATGGACTGGATCTTTCCGTCCAACAAGCAAGCGAGCATGTCCAGGGTCATGGGGCCTTCCTCTCGAAACCAGGTGTACTGATGTGTTATCCCCATGAACTCTGTGCTAAACCATGAATCTTGCTGAGCCGCAGACTTATTCCGATGACCTTTGTATCCACCTATAGTGCCGATGCGCCCACCCGCCCCGACCTGGACGCCATGCCAGGCCCTGTTCTCGTCGAGTTCGGGACCGACTGGTGCCCTATCTGTCAGGCCCTGCAGCCGGACCTGCAGGCCCTGTTGGCTGGCCGTCCCGACATTCGACACCTGAAGATCGAAGACGGCCGGGGACGACCGCTCGGCCGCTCCTTCCAGGTGCGCCTGTGGCCCAACCTCATCTTCATGCAGGACGGCCGGGTGGTGCGGCAGCTAGCGCGGCCCCGACGAGAGGAAGTCGAGGCCGCCATCGCAGCCCTCCAGTAGGTAGTCGGACGGCGTTCGGCCGTCCGTCGCCCGCACGTCGGGATCAGCGCCGTACAGCAGCAAGGCCTCCAGGAGAATGCCGTTGCCGTGGCCTGCCGCTTTGTGCAGAGGGGTAAGGTGATGGCTATCCTGTACGTTCGGTTGGGCACCCCGGGACAGCAGGAGGAGCGCGGTGTCAGTTTGATCTCCGCTGACCGCCGCGTCCAGAGCCGTACCGGCCCGATAGCTGCGGTCGTATAGATCGATATACGCCCCTCTATCCAGCAACTCCGATACGACGGCCGTGTGTCCGAAGGACGCCGCCAGGCTGAGCGGGGTAAAGCCCTGCGTGGAAAAACCGTCGAGCCAGCCACGGTCTGCATCGAGCAGCGCCCGCACGGCGTCCAGTCGGCCCAGGGCGCAGGCTTCGAACAGATTCAGGGGCACGCCCGCCGAGACCAGCAACCGGGTGACCCCCGGGCGCTCGTAGAACACCGACAGCAGCAGCGCGGAAACGCCCTGGCTGTCGTGGGTCAAGGCCAGGGCGGGGGTGTCGCGCAGCATCAATCGCACCGCGTCAACCTGGCCGGTGCGTACGGCCTGCAGAAACGTGGTGGTATTGGGGCGGGTTTCGGTGACGATCACGTGGCCTCCGCGATTGGCGCGCTGGTACCATGTGCGTACCCTGCCGGGCCAAGGTTCAATCCTCGCACCGGGGGGGAAGACGCCATGGGCTGACATGCTCGAGAGGAGGCAATTCATGAGCCAGACAACGGGAGACATCCTGGTGGAAGTCCTGCTGGAATGGGGCGTAGACACGGTCTTCGGCCTGCCGGGAGACGGCGTCAACGGGGTGGTCGAAGCGTTCAGAAAGCAGCAGGACAAAATCCGCTTCATCCACGTGCGGCACGAAGAGGCGGCCGCTTTCATGGCGTGCGGGTATGCCAAATTCACCGGGAAGCTCGGCGTGTGTGTGGCCACCAGCGGTCCTGGCGGCATCCATCTATTGAATGGTCTATACGACGCCAAACTGGATGGGCAGCCCGTGCTGGCCATCACGGGCATGGCGTATCACGACCTCATCAACACCCACACCCAGCAGGACGTCGAACTCGACAAGCTGTTCCAGGACGTCTGCGTCTACAACAACCGAGTCATGAGCCCGAGCCACGTAGAGAATGTCGCCGCCCTCGCGTGCCGCACCGCCATCGTGCGAGCGGGCGTCTCGCATATCACGATTCCGACCGATGTGCAGGAAATGACGTCGCGGCGGGAACGATCGCCACGCAACCTGGCGCATCATGCGTCGACCTCCAACCCGTATGCGGTCGCCTTGCCGATGCCCGACGACCTGGATCTGCGGCGTGCGGCCGACCTGCTCAACAACGGGAAAAAGATTGTCATCCTGGCCGGTCGCGGGGCCATTGGGGCCGGGGACGAGCTGGAAGAGATGGCGCAGCGGCTGGGGGCGCCCATCGTAAAACCCTTGTTGGGCAAGGCCGCGGTACCCGATGACAGTCCGTACACGACGGGCGGTATCGGACTCCTGGGAACCAAGCCATCGCAGGAGGTCCTGGAGGCATGCGATACCCTATTGATGGTCGGGACCTCCTTTCCCTACATGGAGTTCCTGCCCAAGCCCGGACAGGCCAGAGGCATTCAGATCGACAAAGACGGCGCCCGTATCGGATTACGGTACCCGGTCGACATTGGACTGGTGGGCGACAGTCGACGCACCCTGCGGGCGTTGTTGCCGTTCATCCACACTCGAGACCGGCTCGACTTTCTCGAAGATGCGCAGCAGCGCATGCAGAAGTGGAATGAGACCATGGCGGAGCGGGCGGGTCGCACCGACAAGCCCATGAAGCCGCAGGTGGTGGCCCACGAGCTGGGCAAACGGCTCTCCTCCGACGCCATCGTGGCATGTGACTCGGGCACCATCACGACCTGGTGGGCCCGCCACATGCCGGTGAAACGGGGCCAGATGTGCTCCCTATCCGGCAATCTGGCCACCATGGCCTGTGGCCTGCCGTATGCGATAGCGGCCCAGGTGGCCTGGCCCAATCGACAGGTGGTGGCCTTCGTCGGCGACGGCGGGCTGTCCATGCTGATGGCGGAACTGTCGACAGCCGTCAAGTACAAACTGCCTATCAAGGTGGTCGTCATCAAGAACAACACCCTGGGGCAGATCAAGTGGGAGCAGATGGTGTTCCTGGGCAACCCCGAGTACGTCTGCGATCTCCAGCCTATCGATTTTGCCGGGGTGGCCCGGGCGTGCGGGGCGACTGGTGTGACCATCGACGACCCGGCCGACTGCGGGCGCCTGCTCGAGCAGGCATTGAATACTCCTGGCCCAGTCCTGATCGAGGCGGTCGTCGATCCGTTCGAACCCCCCATGCCGCCCAAGATCAACGTGCGGCAGGCGGCCCACTTCGCCGAGGCGCTGGCCCGGGGTGAGCCCAATCGAACAAAGATCGCGCTCACGGTCATGTCGGATGAAGTGCGAGAGCTGATATGAAGCCCGAGAGGCCGCCGGTATCGGCGGCCTCTTTGCCGAGTCTGGCCCAGGACGTGCAGGCATGCCGCGGTTGTGACCTGTGGGAGCGGGCCACGCAGGCCGTCTTTGGAGAGGGACCACGGCACGCCTCGGTGCTGATGGTCGGGGAGCAACCCGGAGACCAGGAAGACCGCCTGGGCCACCCGTTCGTGGGCCCGGCCGGGCATCTGCTCGATGCCTGTCTCGCAGAGGCAGGCCTGGAGCGGTCCCAGGTGTGGCTGACCAACGCCGTCAAGCACTTTCGGTGGGAAGAGAGCGGCCCCGAACAGCCGCGGCGTCGTCTGCACAAGAAGCCGAGCGCCCGCCAGGTGGCAGCGTGTCGTCCTTGGCTGGACGCCGAGATAGGTCTGGTCCGCCCTCGCCTGGTGGTGTGTCTCGGGGCCACGGCGGCCCAGTCGCTCCTGGGCACAGCGTTCCGCCTGACCGAGGAGCGTGGCGGCTTTCGCCCCTGGCGGGACGGCCTGGAGATCATGGCCACCGTACACCCGTCGTCGCTATTGCGGATACCCGAACCGGCGCGGCGCCACGCCGAACGAGCCCGCTTCATCGAAGAGCTGCGGGAGGTGGCTCGGCGGTCGCTTTAGGCCGTGGTTTGTTCCGGATCCTGCACCTGCACCAGGCGGTCGATCGCCGACATCTCCACAAGGCGCAGGACGCGGCGGCGCGGGCCACGGAGGACGACGGCGTCGCGACCGAGCCCCGCATCGTGGGCGGTCCGAATGACGGCCAGGATGGCGCCCAACCCCTGCGAGTCGACGTACTGGACCTGGCTGACGTTGACGACGACACAGTTCTTGTCGCGCAACACCTGCAGCAGGCAGTCCCGCACTTCGGTCCAGCATTGAAGATCGAGGTCGCCTGCCAGGGAAACTGTGTCCCGTTGCTGGGTGATGTGCATCCGAGCCATCCTACCGGAGCGCCGCCTGCTTCAAACCATGGATAAAAATAAAGGCCCTGGCCACGGGGGGTGGCCAGGGCCTGAGGGTGTGCAGCGTCAGTGAAAGATGCCGAGCAGCCAAAGGACTATGATGACGCTTAGGGGCACGCCCAGCAACCAAAGTAGGAGCGGCATGGTAGATCAACCTCCGAATAAATTCTATATATCAGAGGGGTCTGCCTGTCAAGGCATCCCACCCCCTTTTACAAGATTATGTCCGATACGGACACTTCAGTTTTATTCTTCCAACTCGTGGCCGCCCCCAAACGGTTTGACAAGCACTCGAATACGGCAAGAATAGTCTCAAAGGACCCGGCTCGATCGGGGTTTCCACGGCCTCGCAACAGGACAGCTTCTTCGCAGACCCAACTAGAAGACACCGAACCCACCCATCGGCCGGGCTTGACGCCCGGCCTTTTTCAATGTTTACAAAAGGGCAACAAAGGCAACGCCTTGTTTACCTGGCCCGGCGCGATACTGAGGCTAGACAAAGAGGAGAGTGCGCGCCATGCAAGGCATTCATTCGCATCGGATGGCCGGGCTTTTGGGCAAGGGCCCGATTCTCGTAGCCGACGTCGCCTCCACGCTGGCCGACGTCGCCTACCCGGACGAACCGTACGTGGGCGTCCTGCCTATCCTCAAGGGCGCGGCCGCCATGGGCGTTCCGATTGTCTACGTGGCTCCCACAGGGGCAGAGCAGCGAGTCGTCGAGAACCTACCGGCAGGGTCGGTCGAGTCCGAGGGTGTGCGCGGCGCGCTGGAGAGTCTCCAGCAGCGCTATCCCGCCGCTCACTTCTTCGTCCTGGGGAACGACGGCGGCGCCGATGCGGCCGCCTCGCAAGGCCTCGCCACGCAGACGTGGATACGCAACGTCAGGGCCGATCAAGCCAATATTCCGCCGGGCTTCCAGGGGGTCATCCGGGACGTCTACAGCCCCGACCTCATCGCCAACCTGTTAGGCACCCTCCGGGCCGACCTGAACGGGATGGCTCCAGTCGCCCCTCTGGGCGACAACGCTCCGCCCGGCCTGCCGCCCACCAAGGCCGGATCCCACTGGCTTGAGACACTGGCGCAGGCGGCTCGGCTGGCCGAGGGGTGGGCGGAGGAGCGCCTTCGAGGGGGTCTCGATCCGGTCGGCTGGGTCGAAGGCCAGTCCGATACGGCCCTGTCCAAGCTCACGGCCGACAACCTGGCGGCGCTGGCCAATCGGGTCGGGGAGCGCTCGGCCGATACGTTCATGCGCCTGGTCATGGCCCACGGCGGGGACGCTGGCCATGTTGCGGCGGTACTCCACGGTGTTCGGCACCCGATTCAAGACCCCCGGCTCTCGAGCATCACGGGGACCGACCTTCCAGCCCGCCCCGGCGACTGGGAAGGCTTCGAAGCCTATCTCGATTCTGCCACGGCCACGCAGGCCCGGCCGGGCAGCAAAGTGGATCCTCTCATCAACGGCCAGGAGGCCTTCCCCCGCATGCTCGAGGCCATCGATCGGGCGCAGCGGCGGGTGGACTGGTCGGTGTATGCGTTCCAATCGGATCAGACCGGCTGGGAGGTGGCCCGGCACCTGGGAGCCGCCGCTGACCGGGGGTGCCAGGTGCGCCTGCTGTACGATGTCGACGGGTCGAAATCGTCCAACGGTGCGTCCACCGATCCGAAAATCTACGACTTTCTCAAGGCGCATGGCGTCCAGATCATCGCTCGGCCCGACAGGGCGTTGAATACGGAGAAGACGCATCGAAAACTACTGGTGCTGGATGGCGAGGTCGGCTTCCTGGGGGGCATGAACGTCGGCAATGAATATGCCAACGAGTGGCACGACGTGCAGGCCCGGGTGACCGGGCCGGCGGTGGCGGACATGTCCGGCTTGTTCGAAAAGCAGTGGGAGACGGAGGGAGGGGCTCCTGCGGAAGGTCTTCCGATGCCGGCCGCTGTGTCGGGTTCGGGTGCGCGCCTGATCGGACACGATGGCCGCAACGACCAGAACATGAAGCTGGCTTATCTGAGAGCCATCGATACCGCCGAGAAGACCATCAACATTGCGAACCCTTACTTTGCCGATACGGACGTGCTGGAACACCTCAAGAAGGCGGTTCAGCGAGGGGTGACCGTCAACCTGGTGCTTCCTCACCGCAACGACCTGCCGATGCTGCAGGCGTGGGAGAGGGACCACTACCGGGAGATGCTTTCCGCCGGCCTGCACGTGTTTGAATACCACGGTCGGGAGATGGCGCACGACAAAGTGGCGACGTTCGACGGCAAGGTGTCGACCATCGGCTCATCCAACCTCGACCAGGAGAGCCTCTTCGCCAACTTCGAAGCCAATCTGTGGTCGAACGACTCAGCGGTGGCCGCAGACCTGGACAAACGCTTGTTCGAAGCCGACGAGAAGCAGAGCTATCCGATCACGGAGTACCACGAGGGCGCACTGGCGGCCGTCAAAGGCCAGATCCTCCGGTTGCTGCAGAAGAACTGGCTCTAGGGCTGATCGCCAGTCTCGAGGCCGCGGGCAGTTTTTGGGGAGCTGTGTGGCGTCGGCTTCGCGCGACTAGCGGCCTTTAGAGGCGAAACGCTCGGCGATGTCGGTGAGAACTGGGACCTGGAGCATGCTGCCGTCCCACGCCTTGAGCATGAGCATCACCGTCAAGGCCAGGCCGGCCAGGGAGAGAAGGGGGAACAGGATCATGGACACGCCCCCCAGCAAGACGTTCAGGCCCGCGAACCTGAGGAGAGCCGCCACCGTGTAGACCAGAGAAAGCGCTATACACAAGATGATCCACGCGGCGCCGATGACGATCCCGTGAAAGGCGTGGCGGCGTAGGGAGGCGTCGTTCTTGTACGGCTCCAGGACGAGAAAGACGATGGCGGGAATGAACAGATATGACAGGGTGGGGAAGAGATTGTTGTTCGATGGGCTGTTCGACATGAAGCTGCCCTCCTTCTGCCCCGATCATAGCAGAGTCCAACCGGTCTCGGCAGGCACCGGGCGTCTACTGCCCCGTAGCCGAGTGGCTCTTGTCGCGTTCTTTGCTGCTGGTTGGCGCCGGCACTGGGGCAGGGAGCTGGGCACGACCTGCTGGCCGCCGAGGTGGCGACCGCTTCCGCTCCATGTTCAAGACCCGTCGCCTAGAACACCGGCGTCCCCGTACGCTGGCCCTGGCAGAGCAGCACGACGTCACTGAACCCCCAGCTCGCCAAGGCAGTGTCCATCCTGTAGGAGCGCATCCACCGATAGCGCTGTTGGCCGTCATCGTTCGATGTTTTCCTGTACCCGCGATATTTTTGCCGGCAAACGATATACCGTTCACTGGCGAAAATACCGGTGGCGGGCGTGCAAATAGGAGTGGAGGTCATGACTGGAGGCGAAATCGCGACAGGTGCCAGCCCACGAGGGGTGGTTGGCCGTCGCGCAGGACTACGCAGTGCCCTCGCATGTTCGGGATCTCCCTCACGTAGACAGAGTCGCCAATCTCCATGTCGTGCTCGATGCCCTCGTTATCGATACAAACGGCCATGCCTTCGAGCCCCAATGGATAGCGGGCGGCAACCTCCTGCAGCCTCTCGGGCTGAGCGTCCGTCTCGCATTCCTCCTGCAGACGAGCGACGACCTCTTCCACTCGGGTGGCCACCACCAGATTGCCTGGACGCCAGTCCCGTTCTTCGGTGATCCCTGGCTCGTAGTCTCGGAAGATGGTTCGAACCCTTTCTTCACCGATTTCGGTCAGAGTCTGGCCCGGACGCGGTTTGAACAGCACTCTGGCGAAATCCCCGTCTAGCGTCGCCACGATGCACGGTAGTCGGCGTTCCCTGCACCACCGCATCCAGATGATGTCCAGGCGATTCTGCTCCTCCTGCGGACCCTCCAGCCAGAGGAAGTTCCTGGCCTCGGCCTCCTGCATCAGAGCCACGTCAGCTTCGTCTCGGGGCTCATCGATAGCCTTGGTCTTCTTCCGATAAGGCGAGTCGTCCAGATTCCACATGAGCGGATGTTCTGCGGACGACCCGTCGACGGCCTGCGGCGCAACGGCAACAGGGGTCCTCCCCTGGAGGACCCCCGTCAACCCTGCGGGTAGACGCCGCTTCGCAGCGGCTCTACCTCAATGGTGCTTGAGACGATAGATCTGGTTGCTGCGGGCGTTGAGCTGGCGGTTGAGGGCGATCTGGTCGGCCCTCGTCAGATGGCCGCGGTCGGCCCGCCGCATGGACTGCTCCTCGACTTTCAGGTGGTCGTACTCGCCGTGCAGTCGGCGCTGCTCCCAGGGGCTGAGCGAACCGTTCTGGATGCGGGCGTACTGGTTCTCAAAGCGGCTGTTCACCTCATTCACCCGGGGGTGGGACGGGATACACGTGTCGGCCATGGCGGGCAGGCTTCCCAGGGCCAGGCTTCCAAACATCAGGGCGGCGGCGATCATCTTGCTGAACTTCATGGTCTTCATTCTCCTTTTGCTTTATGTCCGATCGCCCAGAGGGCACCCGCCACCTCCATCGCTCCAGGTTTCGCTCATTAGAAC
Organism: Candidatus Xenobia bacterium; assembly: GCA_036501005.1. Classification (GTDB taxonomy): domain Bacteria; phylum Vulcanimicrobiota; class Xenobia; order RGZZ01; family DASYBA01; genus DASYBA01. The sequence continues at coordinate 12,216 of DASYBA010000970.1, forward strand.
AGTCTATCATGTGACGGAAATCACTGTCACGCCAAGACGTTCTGCACTCTGGTGCTGGTGCGCACCGCCTCATAGATGCAGCCTTCAATGCACGGCAGGGCGCCCGTATCGGAATGGGCGAAGAAGACGCGCCCCACCGGTTCCTGCAGTTTGGGAATGACGTGGCGGATGTAGCCGGGATAAGGAATGATCATGGGGTGTCCGTAGCGCACGAACTGCACCCCCGCCACCTTCTTGCGGGCCCCGGGGAAGGTCTTCTCCACGTCGCTCAAGAGCTGCTCCCGCCACTCGTTGTAATCCGGCTGCAGCAAATTGGCCCGCCCGGGCAGCTCGCCTTGTGGCATGTAGGCCGACATGACCGTCCTCCGACCGGGCTTCGGGTGGCCTTCGCTGGCGACCCAATCGCTCACCACCAGGTCGGTAAAACAGCGGTTGGGCGTCCAGATGTCGAAAGCAATGTCGCAGATCGGCTCGTGCAGGAAGAGCAGGCCCACCAGGTAGGCCCCGTGCCGCACGTGGCGCATCATGTCCCGGCGGTCGGCGGGGAGATCCGCCACCATGTGGGCAGCCAGATGCTGGGGCGCCGACACCACGACGCTGCGCGCCTTCACGACGTGCGGCTTGTCGTCTTGCAGATAGGACACGCGATACATCTCGCCGTCTTTTTCGACCCGATAGGTGAAGCAGCCCGTGCGGATCTTGCCCTGCAGCCTGTCCGTCAGCTTCTCGGCGATGGCGGCATTGCCCCCTGGCAGCGAGCGGATGGGCGGAAACTCGCCGGCAAACTGCGTGATCATGCCGAAGGACGACACCTGGTCGATGCCGATACCGAACACGGAGCGGCTGTACTGATCCAGGAGATCGATGACCGGCCGGGCCCAACGGCGTCCATAGCGTGCCAGGAAGGAGTCGTCGTCGTAAGCCAGTTGGCGGGCGTTGGCCGGTTGGACCGGAATCGGCGGGCAGTCTTTGGACGTCCCCAGGTCTTGAAAATACTGCCAGGCGTCGCGAAAGCTCTTGCGCACGTCCCGGCTGTACGGCATGTCCATGGGATGATGCAGAATGTCGGGCACCACTCCGCCCTTGGTGTACCAGGCGTCAACCGGGCGGGGCACGGTCACCGGTTCGATACCGATATCATCCAGCGTCTTCTGGATGGTCGGGTCGGGGTCGCCCAGGTAGACGGCCCCCATCGGATAGTAGACGCCTTCCCATTCGCCGCGTTTGGCGTTGCCGCCGGTGCGG
>DASYBA010000971.1:0-9789 GCA_036501005.1 Candidatus Xenobia bacterium
TCGCACCGTCAGCGCGCCCGCCGCACGCAAGGTCTCGGCACAGGCATTGAGGGTGGCGCCGGTCGTCATGATGTCGTCCACGAGCACGATTCTCTGCCCCTTCACCGGCCCGGCTTCAAAGGCGCGCAACACGTTGGCCAGGCGCACCGCGTCGCTCTGCTGGTACTGGTGCGCGGTGGCGTGGGTTCGCCGCAGGTACTCGGGGTGCACGGGGCCGGGCAGGAGCCGGGCCAGGAGTTCGGCCTGGTTGAAGCCTCGCTCCCGTTGGCGGGCGGCATGCAGGGGGACGGGCACGATCGCTTCTCCAGGCTGAGGCACGAACACCGCCGCCAGCCGTTCGCCGAGGGGGCGCGCCAGGGCCCGGCGCCGTTGGAACTTGAGCAGGTGGAGAGCCTTTTTGACGGCGCCGCGGTGCTCGTAGGGGCAGGTCAGGCCGTCAAACAACGGTGCCTGGACGCGGCAACGAGCGCACGGCCCGTCGCCGCGCACGGGTTGGCTGCACCAGGGGCACAACGGGCCGCTCAGGGGACGGAAATCAGCCTCGCATGCGGCGCAGAAGTCCCCTTCCGTCTGCCGCTTGCAGATCAGGCAACCCGGCGCGAAGAGGAGGCGCCAGAGCCACCTCATCGGTCCTCGGCCAGCACCTTGAACACGAAGCGGGGCAGTGCCAACTGGCGGCGCCAACGGCTGGGTTCCAGGTAGAGTCGCCACATCCACTCGAGCCCCAGGCGGATCATCCAGCGAGGGGCCCGCTTGATCTTGCCCGCGTAGACGTCAAAGCTGCCGCCTACCCCCATGCCCACAGGCACGTCCAGTTCCGGGTGCCGCCTATAGAAAAGCTCCTGGCGAGGCGCACCTAGAGCCAGAAAGAGGAGGTCGGGGCGGGCGGTCTTGATCTGTTCGAGAACCAGCCCCTCGTCCTGGAAATAGCCGCTGTGGGCGCCCACCACTTGCAGGCCGGGCCACTTCTGTCGGAAGACGTCGGCAGCGGCTGTCGCGATGCCCTCCCCAGCCCCTAGGAGGAAGACCCGCCAGCCTTTGGCCGCGGCGGTCTCCAGAAGGCGCGCCATCAACTCGATGCCCGCTACCTTCTCGAGGGTGAAGCCCTTGCGCCGCGATGCCCACACTACACCGACCCCGTCGGGCACCACCAGAGAGGCGGATTCGATGGCGCCCCTGAACGCCTCGTCCTCCTGCGCGGCCATGACCATCTCGGTGCCGACCGTGACGACGAGATGGGGGCCTCGCTCCTGGACGTAGGAGGCAATCGTCTGCACGGCCTGGTCCATGTTGACCGGGTGGACCTTGATGCCCAGCACGCGGGCCTCCTCCATTTTGACCATGTGCGCACCTCCGCACGACAGGATAACCGGACGCCCGTTTCCATCCAATAGACGGGGCGTTAAAAGCGTGCGTTCTGCCTGACAGCAGCGTTCCCTCTCGGCTTCCGGGCCGTTTATGGTGCGGGTGGGGCGGCAGCCAGTCCCGTGGTGTAAACTTTCCGTAAAGACAATCTGCCCTTCCGCACCTGGACAAGCGGCCCGCATATCGAACGCACAGGATGACCCAGGAAAGCTGCACGTCATTATATAGGACTCTGAGGAGCCAGGCAGAACCGTCAGGCAGCAGAAAGGGGGAGTCGCCGATGAACATCCCACGCTCGGGGGTCCTGGCGAGGCTGGTCCTGGCGGCAAACCGCCCGCCGAAGCGGTGACGCCGCGGGAGATCGCTGAGAAATGGCTGGCGGCCTTCAACGGTCGAGAGTTGGACGGCCTCCTGGCGTTGTATGCCGAAGATGCCCGGCACTACAGTCCCAAGCTCAAGGTTCGACAGCCCGAGACCGGGGGCTTCGTGCGAGGCCACCAGGCCATGCGCCAGTGGTGGCAGGACTCGTTCGACAGGCTGCCCAGCCTGCGGTACCGCGCCACCGCTTTGACGGCCGACGACGTCCAGGTCTTCATGGAGTATGTTCGAACCGTCGACGGTGCACCCGATATGATGGTGGCAGAGGTGTTACAGGTTCGGGATGGACGGATTGTCGAATCCCGCGTCTACCACGGCTAATGCGAAACGACCTGTGCCACGCAACAGTAGCCACCGTAAGCCAGCAGGTATCCGACTGCGGACACCACGGCGGGCTTCCAGCCGCGCCGGGGAAAGAACGCCAGCCAGATCAGGTTGCCGAAGGGGAAGGTCAAAATGGCGGCCCAGCCCCAGACTTTGTTGGTCGTGAAGCACTCCGCCAGCCACCAGCACGTGCCGACCATGGCCACAAGCCCGCCCACCATCAGACCAAAGACGCCGACGATTTCCGTAACGTGAGTCCCCCGTTTCTCACTTCCGCCTTGGCGGGGGCGCGTCCCGGATCCTGTCTGGCGGCGAAGCGAGTCGCGGTGGGGCCCTGGCGTCGACCCCGGGAGCAAATCGCTGGGTCGCCTGATTACACCAGTGCATTAGGAGGAGGTTCAAACCATGCAGAAATGGATCCTTGGGGCTGGACTGCTCGCCATGCTGAGCGCCATGCCGGTGTTGGCCGACGACAAGCTGATCAATCAGGGTCACGAAGGCCAGACCTATGACTACAGGCCTGCCCTGGTACACGGCAAGCTCAACATTGTCGACTTCTACAGCGAGTTCTGCCCCCCATGCCGCCGAGTCATGCCGAAACTCGAGCAACTCTCGGTAAAGAACCCCAACGTGGTCGTTCTGCGAGTGGATATCAACCGCCCCGGACATCAATGCATCGACTGGGGGTCACCGGTCGCGCAGCAATACGGCCTTCATTCGATTCCGCACTTCGTCGTGTACGATGCAGACGGCAAGCAGATCGCGGCCGATGCTGAAAATGACCAGTCGGGCAGCAAGTACGTCTACGGCATGCTGCAGCAGGCGGGTCTTTAGAGCGTCGGAGCTGTCAGATCGAGGGAGCGCCGAGCCGGCGGGCGTTGATCCGCTTGTCGCCGCTCACCTGGCGAGGCTTGTGGGCCGGCACGGCGCCTATGCCGAGCCACCTTCACCGAAGTGGCTGGTGGTGCTGGGCCGGGCCCGTCACTTTGCCTGGTGCGACCTGCGCACGGACTGCGACCCGACCAGCATCCGATACACCGTCGCCTTCGTGGACCGTTACATCAAAGGAAAGGCCGCCGACCCCGTACTGGCCGAGCGCCTGCCGGGCGTGGCCCGGGTGACCTTAGCACCTTAACGGCTCGGTTACCAATTTGTAAACTGGCTGGACCGGCCCCGCGGCCAGGCGAAAAGATCCTGGCGTGGACTACGTTCCTGCTGTTCACAAAAAAACGGGCAAGGGGTGACTGGCGGGGCCGGAACGGGACGTGGATGCCTGCTATCATGGGTATACGGAATGAGAGTAGCGGAGGAAAGAGGAATGGCCATCACAGCAACCGGTAGCAGCGCCCTCCGGACCGGGGTCTATGCGGCCCCGACGGGCAATGCCCCCCATCCCCCCGACGTCATTTCGAGCACCGGCTTTCAGGCCAACGTCGCCAACGCCAATATCGGCAACGCTCTCGACTTCGTCGTGGACGGCAACGACGCCAGCCCCACGTTGAAATCCCGCCAAGCCCAGCATCCCTTCAGTGAGCACGACATGCTCGACGCCATTGCCAACCATCGGTACGACGATCTGTCCGACAAGATGCAGGGCATGCCGAACAAGCGCGAGTTCGTCGAGCAGTTCCACAAGCACCACAAGGACGAATACGCGACGCTGCAGGCCGATATCCGCGCCGGCAAGGTGGGCAGTCCGTCGCTCAAGATGGCGGTGGCACTGGACACGCTGAAGGGCACGACGTGGGGGTCATCGGGCGAGGGCGCAAAAGTTGTGCAGCACCTCGACCATCTCTACGACACCGGCAGAATCACCACCGAGGAAGATCCGGGAGGGCTCGGACGCACGGATATCACCACGCCCGGGGCGACCGGCAGCGACGGACAACGCGCCGATACTCGTGTCGTCCTGAACCAGGGACTGCTCGACTCGCCGGAAGCGACGGCCACCATCCTCGCGCACGAGGGACAGCATTCCTACCGGGATTCCATGGGCACGAGGAAGCGCTCGCTGGAAGAAGAGGTCGATGCGCACATGGCCCAGAACGCGGTCTGGAGCGGGTTTGGGCCGGAGAAGGACGCGTCGGACGCCGGGGAACCGGTCAATTCGCTCAACACGACCGCCACCTACGACACTCGCGATAAGCTATACAATCACCTCATGCCGAGCTATCTGCAGGATTACATGGACAAGGCGCAGCTACCGGGGCAGAAGGATGAAAACGAGAAGGCGGCGCGCGGCCTCGTCATCGATTACGTCAAGTACTCCTCGCAACGGGGTGATGCGCCGCTGCGTGACCTGCCCGACGGCGATCTGGCCAACCTTACGAAGAATGCCCATGCGCTGCTTTCGGGTTCCGGCCGCACGTTCCGGTCCTCCGTCGATGCGGTGGATGCCGAGACTCCGAATCGTCAGATGCGAGGCGAATAGCCCGACCGGGAGCGCCCGATGTCGACGAGTCACCGTGCCCAGCAGAACGAGGAGCGCCTGGCGCTGGCGAAACGGGTCAGCAAGCCGTCATGACGCCCATCAAAAAAGCCCCGTCATTACAGGGCTTTTCACTTGTGCCGAGGGCCGGAATCGAACCGGCCACACCATGATTTTCAGTCCCGGGCGGCTTCCCAGGACCGTCCAGGGTAGTCCAGGAAGCCGCATGAAACCTGGATCTGACATCCAGGGTAGTCCACCAAAAACACCTGAATCTAGGGCTGGTGTGTATACTGCTGTGTATACTAAACCAGAGGTCGCACCCGCGGTGTCACTGCATCCGTCCCTCCAGAGGGACCGTTTGTTCACGGTCAAGCAGGCCCATCTTCCCTGACTGGCCGAGCGCTACTCGTCGTCCACTCAGTCCACGTGGAGCCACCAGCTCGTCGATGCGGCCGGCATTTCGCAGGGAGACGGATGCCAGGGATGGGTCCCCCGCCGGCCCGTACCCGCCAGGTGGCGCCCAGGGGCTGTGGCTTACGTGGCATCGGACGCCACCTCCCTTTGCTCCAACCAGGAACTGGACGCCTGGTCGCCGAGTTGTATTCCCAATCTGTTCACCTCGACGGCGGGAGGGAGTTACTTTGGCGATCGATCGGTTTGAGTATATCCCCCAGGACGACATCCTGCTGATCCGCCTGCAAGAGGGCAAGGTGGCCCGTACTCTGCGGCGCCGGCCGTGCATCCTCGTCGATGTGGACGTGAACGGTAAACCAATCTCCATCGAGGTGGTGGGCTTCAAGAGTCTCTCGGTCGACCCTCACCCGCTCCTGGACGTCCTTCGAGAGTTCTAGATCGCCGGCCATCAGTCGGTCGGCTGGGTGTTCGTGCTCGCTGTCTGGGTCGCTTACCCCCTCCACGGGCCGAGCTCCCCGAAGCCAGTGAGGATCGGTAGCCAGCGGCATCGCCGAGGCCGACGCTCAATGCTCCAGGCAAATTGCCTGGAGGGTCGCTTCCACCCCGCCACCGCTCCCGAAACCCACGAAGCCCTGTCATTGATGTCCAGGCTCGCTGCGCTGGGCGCCAATGACAGGGCTCTACGGGCGGTGAGGGATTCGAACCCCCGGAGACTTGCGCCTCTACGGTGTTTCAGACCGCTGCCTTCAGCCACTCGGCCAACCAGGTGAGAATCGACGCTGTTCGGTCTTCACCTCGTGGGTCGCTGTGTCGTCGGCCTCCGTGGAGGAGTTTACTGCGGCCGGGGGCCGACTCCTGTTCCACCCCGAGGATTGACACGGGAGTTGCGCCAGCTCCAGGAGAGCTGTCTTCTGGTTGGCGATGGGAGCGTCACGGATGGCTTCCTTGACGTCGGGAGCGATGTCGCGGCCGATCTGTACTTCTTGACGTACCGTGCCCGGGTGGAGACCTTGCTTTTGGGCGGCGTCCTCCGTGTATGACGGGTCGCGTGTTGCACGCGACCCGTCTCCGCGACCCAGTTTGTGATTCGTTTCGCGTGCACCAGAGGCTTCCCGGGCCTCTTTGCGAGCTTCAGGATACAGTGCCTCGTAGATCTCCTTGCGGCGTACCTGCTGATCGCAACGCTCCAGATCCGTCAGTTCGTTGCGGATCAGGTTCTCGTCGATCATAGCGAGTTCAGCCCGGACCTCGTGCAACTCCATGACGTGGCCGCCACGGCAAAACAAAGGGCCGGTGTTGAATCCCGGCCCTTTGTTGTTCCTATCCTTCTGTCGTGCAGCCGTTGGGACAGTTCCGAGAACCCCGGAGGCAACCGTCCTCCGGGCTGGAGGTTCGGGGGCCAGCATTGGCCGCATTGTCACCGGGGGGCATCAGGCCCGGGCCGAGCTGGCCGCCCTGGTCACCGGAAGCGCCCTTCCGGGGCCAGCAGGTCCCACTTGCCGCCAGTCCTGTGATCGGTCAGGAATACAATCTCGTTCGTATCCTTGACGTGGCACTGCCAAAGGGTTGCAGCATTGTTGCATGACACGACGTTGGAGTCGCTGATCTCCCCCCATCCCGGACCGGCACGTCTGATGCGAAAGGCCCTCAGATCAACGATATTGACAGCCTTTCGGTCGTCTTTTGACGGCTGGAACCAGGTCTCGAGGCGAACACTGATGCTCTCGAACTTCTGGTAGGTGGCCATCTTCGGCTGCTGCACTTCGGCACGCCCCTCTGCCCGTCCGATAGCCCTGCCAGCCTCAAAGGCCAACGGATCCGATAGCGGTGGGACGGGCGGAGTTGGAACCACTGGGCCGGCCTGGGTGCCGGTCGACGGAGCCTTCACCGGCGCCTCGGGCGGACGCGGGCCCGGCGTCTTCCCCTCGATACGGTCCATGGTCGACTTCAGTCGGTCCATCGCGGCGCTCAGATCATCGGCAGTCGCATTCGAGGTCGCCAGGTGCGGATCCAGCGTCGGCTTGTCGGGCCGTCCCCAGCGTTGATTCCTGCAGTTAATTCGGTCGCGGCAAAAGACGTCACCGTTCCACGATCTGTGGTAGCCCTGCCGTGGGTTGAGGGTAAGCCCACAGTCCTCGCAGGGGCGGCTGCCGAGGCAGATGATTCGGACGCCTCGCCCCATGCGTACGCTCTCGGTCGATCCGCAGCACGATCGAACAATCTCCTGCACAGCAGCATCCTGTGCGGCCTTCTTGAACTGCTGGTAGTGCCGAGGGCACATCCCCTTGCTGGTCGCCCTCTGGTCGCAGCCCTCTGCCGAGCAGCGAATCAGCTCGCCGACGCCCGTTGTCCGCTCGGTGGATTCGGTGTTGATCTGGTCAGGAACGCGGTCGGGCTTCATCGGCCACCTCCGGCGTTCGCCATCCACAGTTCCATGGTCGCCACCCGGCGCTGTAGCGCTTCCACGGTCTCGGCGACCGTGGTCACGTTGGCAATAGCGGCCCGCAGCCCGTCGAGATCGTTCAGGTGCTCGGTCACCCTGGTCATGTGATCCACGATGTTGGGGGCAGCCGTCCCCAGGGTCAGCTCGTGCTTGAGCAGGTACTCGTAGATCACGCCCAGGGATGACCGCACCGCTGCCCAGACACGGTCTTGCTCCGTAGTGAGCCTGTTCACCACATGGTTCCCGACGGCGTCGACCATTTCTTGTGCCAGGGCTGGGCCGGGGTGCGTGGCCAGGTAGACACGCCCGGGACGCTGACGGCGGAACGGAAAGGGCTTGCGCTTCATCGGATCGCCCTCCCTTCGCGGGCTTCCCTGGCCAATGCGTCGATGAACTCGATGGCGCTGGCACCCAAGCACCCTCGCTTGGGCATGACATCCTCCAGTGAGCCTGAGAACCGTCGTGTCTCGGTCGCCAGGCGCCCGGTCATGGCATAACGCAGGGCGATCTGGCGGTTGACCTGCTCGGCAAGGGTCATGAGGGCACGCAGGTCTTCGAATAGGGTGGCGTCGTTCGGGCCAGGGTTGACTACGGTGCCGGCGTGCACCTGACGGCTGCTCTTGCCAGATCGGGGACGACGGGCTACAATGGGCGTGCGGGACCCCTCCGGATGTGTCGTTGCGGCCAAGCTTGCCACATCCAGACGGGTTTCTGTCGTTTCGGGCATGGGTGCCTCCTATGCGGTTTTCAGGGGTGCGGGCTGCCCTCCTCAAGCAGGGACGCCAAGGGAATGCCGGTCACGCGGGACAAGGCCTGAATGGTCTGCACCCGGCCCCCGTCCTGCCCGTTGATCAGTCGGGAAACCGTGTTACGGCCCAAGCCGGCCTGGCGGGCCAGGGCTCCCTTCGTGGTCCCGGTTCGTTTCAGCCACTCTCGTAGCGCTGAGGAGTTCAATGCGCTCACCTCCACGTCCAAGAGTATGCACCTGATTCGGTGCAATGGTCAAGACGTTTTATCCGCAATCTATCCGCAGAGTTTCGCACGAAGGAACTTCAAGCCCGCGGCCAACCCCTGGCCCTGTGGGCTTCGGAGATCGGATTCGCATTCTACGCAAGGTTGCGAACCTAAGCCAGGACGACCTTGCCAAGTTGGCCGGGATGGGGCGCAACACCATCGGTCGAATGGAGAGCAACACGTATATCCCCCACCATCGCTCCCTCGTCAAACTGGCCACCGCCCTTGGCGTCGACGTCCAGGAGCTGCTGGGCGAGAGCGCCCCGCTGGCGCCACCAGGCCAGAGGGAGACGCCCCAGCAGGTGCTGGTCGAGATCAGCCGGCTCCATGCCCGGATGGAGCGGATCGAGCACCGGGTGCGCCAGTTGGAGCGGGAACGTGGCCAGGAGCCCCCGGAGGACCCTGGGGGGCAGCGAAAGGGGAAGCGTACGTGACGGAAGCAGAAGCAGCCCAGAAGCCCAAGAACACACGCCGCAAGACGGCTATTACGGACCTCTCCCAGATCGGCGCCAAGACCTGGCTGACGGTTCGGGAGACGTGTCTCTACATGGACGTCTCTGACACCCAGGTGCGCAATATGATCAACGAGAGATCAGCCCGCTACCGGGGTTTCCCTTGCTACCGTCGCTTCGGCGACGTCTGGCACATCAACCGCCCGGAGCTGGACGCCTGGATGTTGAGGGGCCGGGCATGATGCAGAGCGTCGGCGCCAATGAGAGATCGACCCCACGGGTGTGGCTCTCCGTCAACGAGGCGGCTGATCACGTCGGTGTTGACCAACAGACGATCTACCGTTGGATGTGGGCTCGCCGTCGGACACGCTTTCCGGTATCGCGACCATGCGGCACTGGCGCATTCACCGGGAAGAGCTGGATGCGTGGATGAGGGAGGGCACGGCGTGATCAGTTTGCACCGAGGAGGCCGATGATGTCGACAGGCATCGCTTCCAACGTCCCGCGGAAGCGGCCTTCAACCCGTCCCCGCATGGCTGCCGAGGCTCGCTCGATGGACGCCACCGCTCTCAAGAGCAAGGTGTACTTGACGACCACGCAGACCGCAGCTTACACCAGCCGCAGCCTGACCGTCATCTATCGGTGGATTGCTGATTCACGGGGCCGGCGTGGCAACAAGCGATTCCCCTGCTACCGACGGGGCAACGTTTGGGCTATCCACCGAGAGCAGCTTGACCAGTGGCTGCAGGAGGGCACAGCGTGATCAAGGGCGGTATCGCCGATATTATGCGCTGAACTCCGAAGCAGCCAGACCACCAAGATGTTTCATTGGGTCTTCCGGATGAAGCGTACTTTTGCGTAGAGGCCGCTCGGCCTGAGTCCCTATCGGATCGGCCGCTCAGACGCCGCAGGGCTTTCTCTCCCCACCGCCCCCGCTGGGGCCCGCTCAGACGCCGCAGGGCTTTCTC
>DASYBA010000972.1:0-5460 GCA_036501005.1 Candidatus Xenobia bacterium
ATCTGGCCGTCTGGCGAGGTCGAAGCAGAGCTGGCATTGGCGCTGGGTCCGGTGGGGGCGCCGCTGGCGGTCTGGCTGCCGCCACCGCTGACCGGGGCGCTCCCGCCACCCCCGCTGCTGGGAGCGGAACCCCCGCCGCCACCACCGACGGGAGCCGCCGCACAACCGCCGCCGCCACCGCCGCTGCCAATGGGCGAGGCCGCACAACTGGGGCTCGCCGCGCAACTGGGACTGGCCGCGCAACTGCCTTGGGCCTGGCCCGACAGTTGTTGAATAAGCTGCTGCAGCTCCGCCAACAGCATCTGGATTTCCGTGTTGGCATCTTGTGGGCTGCTGGCATCGCTTTCGCCGCTCGGGCTGAAGCCGTCCAGACCCGGCGCACCAGCCGTCAGGCCACCGCCGCCCAGGCTGCTGAGGCCACCGCCCAGGCTGCCGAGGCCGCCCCCGGTCAGGGAGCCCAGCGAACCGGCCTGCCCCAGGCTGTTCATACCGAATGCACTTGGAAAACCCTGTAGCGGTTGTGCTGTAGCCATCTGTGATTCCTCTCTCAAGCCCGGTGTTTGTTTCTATAGCGATCATATCGCAGGGCCGAGAAAAGGGGGACGGGTCAGGTCTTAACAAAGTGTTGCATGTCGCACCGATTTGTTAACTTATCGTGCGATTGGCGATCTCTTTCGTCAGGTTCGCCCGTGCGAGGCCAGCCAGTCCCTGACGCTACAGACCCTGCCAGAAATTTCTGGGGGCAGCTCGCACCAACCGGGACTGGGTTGCCTCGGGCCCACCGTGCAGGCGGAGCCAGGCAGCGGCCTGGACGTCGTATTCATCCTCGTCCAGGCGCTCGTGAAAGTCGATATCCAATAGAGGGCAGAAGCGTTGCTGGGCTTCCAGGATGTCCGCCCGGTAGGCCCGGTCTGTCCGACGGTCGTCGATGCCAGGAAGGATATCGGATAGAGGCCCGCCGGCCGCCCGATGGCCGTCGCTCTTGCGGTACGTGAAATAGCGCCACCCCAGGCTGTCGACAAACCTGGCAAAGACGACCTCGTCGGCCCCCTGTGGAACTGCCAGGCGCTCCATGACTTGCTGCGAGTCCATCGTTCCCCACCTCCCTTACCCGGGATTTGGGGCGGGCGACGTGGATCCTGCCGGCCAAGATTAGTCTGGTCCCATAACAAACCTTTAATCTTCCGGCAACACGTTCGCGGTAGAACTGGGCCGGCATAGGAACTACCATGGTACCATGATCCTGGAACGTATTGGGTACTCGCCCGTGGCTGCGGAGGTCTTCCTCGGGCAGAGCGAGGGCTATGTGTTGGACAACGGTCGGGCCTGTACCCCGTTCGGCACCGCCGTGACGGCGTACGATGCGGTGCGGGTCGGTGACTCGGCAGTCGAGGCACCCGCGGAGGAAGCGGTGCTGCGATCGCCAGCCCCGCCGATGGACCCCGAACCTCGGTCTGGGGCGTCGCTGCCGCCTGACCCCCAGCTTCAGACGGAAGAACTCATCGTGCCCAATGCGCAGCCCTACCCCTGCTGCACGACGTGCTTGGGGGCTGGCACGACGTCGCCGGGGTGCTGTGAGCATATCGTGGAAAACTTCCACGGACTCTTCTTGCAGGACGACGGCACGCCGACCCCGCCCCTCCAGGAATCGCCGGATTTTGCGGTGGTCACGGCGATGGCGAGCTCGGAGGATCCGGGCAGGGGCCGATCCCGACGCTTTCGTCGCTACACTGGACTGTGGGACTACAAGCGAACGATGGAGGAACTGGTCAAGCTTCTCGAGGAGCACGAAGGCGAGGCCTCGCCGGGCACCCCGAGCCCGGACGACGAATCCTGGCACACCACGTTCCGCATCCAGGCCGGCAATCGCCTCCTCCGCTTGCCCCCAGGCGTGACGCGCCTGTTGAGCCGCTCACTCAGCGCCTCGAGCATGACGGCCCTGCCGATGCTGACGAGCGTCGCCGTGAAACTGCTGCAGCGCCGCGCATCCGACACGGGCGGCTCCGGTGTCCGTCGGTCGGGTCGTCCGGAGCGTCGTAAGGATGGTTCGCGGAGTCCACGCACGACGCTGTTGCAGCCCTAGGTTTAGGTTCCGGGAAGCGGAGCGGGCGCTGGTCAGCGTTCCTCTATCCGTAGCAGACATCCAGATATTTGCGCATCGGTCCGAATTGCCCGACGTACTTGGTAAATGTCCGCCCTATCCGCACGGATAGGAAGTGACAAGGAAGGTGCACACGACTATAGTTGGTGGCTGTTTTCCCGGTCAATGACGTCGTCAGGCGTCGCAGCCTGATCGATAGAAGGATTAACTTTCGGGCGCTTGCCAGCAAGCAGGGCATCGACCAGATTCGGATAGTGAAGTCCTTTGTCGAATATCGACAGTGGATACGTTCGAATGCCTAGTCGCACGTCCGCCTGATCGACGGCGCCTGGAGAGCCATCATACAGCCCGTCTGGCGTCGAGGCAAACCAGTGCCCTTTGCCGTCCAACATTTGTATGGTGGCCAGCAGAGTCGCATCGGGAACGTTCCAGAGCCGTCGGCTCTGCCGGGCGCGAACCATTCCATCAATATTGCTGGTAGCCAAGGTGTGCCCGCCAGCAGAGAGACCATAGGCTACGAATGGTCCCGTCATGCGCTCTTGGGACAACTCGTGGGTGACGCTGTTGTAGAAAACAAAACGGTCGGGACGCCATCTGTGGGGGCCAGCCCCAGGCCCTGCGGCCCGTTTCTCCGGTCTACATGGGTTTTTGTTTACCATCCGAACGTTCCGAGGACAAAACTTTGGCCGTCCCCTTGGCAGGGTATGTTATCATGCGCGATAATGTCATCGTGGCGTACGAGGTAGTTTGGAAGCGGCGGTCCAGAAGCAGATTGACGCTCTCCCGAGGCCCACTCAGGAGACGTTCCACGAGCTGGTGCTGGACCTGAAAGCCCACGGGCCGGTGCAGCCGGGCTGGCCGAACTACTCGAAGCTCGGGCCCGACACGTACCATTGCCATCTGGCCCGCAAGTGGGAGGCAGTCTGGACCCACAAGACAGGCAGCAATACCATCGAGGTGACATATGTTGGTTCACGTGAAGGCGCCCCTTACTAAGGCGGCGGCGAGGATGATGATTGAAGGAGCGGCGGCAGCGGCGGTCGTGGCCTGCCTGAAGGCCGAGGCGTTCGAGGTTGTGGTCGACGAGGATGACGACGAGCTGCTGCGCGCCGAGGACACCGACTGGTTCAAGCGGATGGAGGCGGAGGCCCACCGGGGCATCACGTTGCGGGTGCGGCGGACGAACGCCGGCCTGACGCAGGCCCAGCTTGCGGAGATGACGGGCCTGAAGGTGGCCAACATCTCGGCGATGGAGGCCGGGAAGCGGGGCATCGGGCCGGACGTGGCCAGGAAGCTGGCCAAGGCGCTGAACTGCCCGATGGTCGACCTGTTGCGTCACAAGGACGTCGAGGCGGCTTCGGACCATGAGCGGACGGAGAAGCCCAAGAAGGCGCGCAAGCTGAAGGGCAGAGCAGCCGCCTGAAGGCCTGCTTGCCGGATGGCGCCATGGGGCAGGGAGGACCGACCCTCGCCGGCCCTTGGCCAATTCCTTCGGAGCGGTACGAGGAGCGGGCGCTCGGCTCGACGCTCAGCAACCTGAGTGCACCGGCCGGGCTATCCGTCAACGGCGGGCGGCGGGTGGCCGCTCCTGCCAAACGATGGGCGGCCCTTCGGGGTGCTGCTGTGCCATGATGATGGCCTCCTGTTGCTTGATTGCAGGAGGCCACCGCCCCGTCAATCCCCCGTCTTGACGTCTCCCCGGTCGAAAGCCTCGTGCGGATAGAACTGCCGCCGCTCCTGGATCGACGCCCCCTCCCATCGCCGCCAGTTGCCGCAGCACTGCTTGGAGCATGGCGTGGGGGTATTCATCATCTGCCGTTGCCGCTTGCCCTTCATCCGACACGGGCAGGTCATGTCGGTGTAGTGTTCGTTCCAGTCTTCCTTCAGCCGTCTCCACATGACAGCTTTGCCCCTGGCTCGTCGCCAGGCACGGTCTCGAGACATGTTGCCACCTTCCCGCCCGGTTCCCCCGGGCTACGTCAGGTGGCCTGCGCCTCCGTTACTCATGTTTGCCCTCCAAACTGCTCTTCGTCGAGCCTATGTTGCCCAGCGGGGCGGTGGTTCAGACCCGGGAAGAACATAACGCTCGGATGGGCGGGCGACAAGGGCAAGGTGCGAGCCGTTGCATGTGCAAGCGTACCGCCGGGCCCAAACTGTACCGCACGTTGTTGGTTCGATACAGCGTCAACTCAACGGGTCGTCAACAAAACGGCTTGACAATCAATAAAGGGGAGCGGTTAGCTCTCCCTGAGTTGTTCAGTTAGTCCTTGCTGGTTACGTCTTCGAAGCAAGACTTGCAAACCAGGGACTCTTTATAGTCCCGATCACTCATCGAGCGTCCGCACCGGCTACATACATTATATGCCATGGTGTTGGACCTCCTTGCCAGCCAGATTTTATGGTCTCTTCCGGGCCGAGCGCGCGTTCCAGCCGGTCGCTTGGGGGCTGAGCCTGCTGGAGCAGGATTCTAGGGCAGCCGACCGGAACGTGAGGAACAAGAAGACACCGCTGCTCCATTTCGTCTGGTGTTCAAATCCAACCAAACGGAGCAATCGGTGTCTTCATCCCTACTGTACCACGCTTTCGGCCTCCGGGGCTACCATTATGATAGAACGAAATATCAAGGAAACGACGTCATCTTTTGCATTCGGCCGGCGGCCCGACGACTGCGTTGCTCTCAGTGTGGCTCCCGCTACGTCATCGGTCGGGGCAAGAGCGAGGCTCGGGCCATCCGCACGGTACCGGTCGGCTCAAAGGGAACGCTGCTGAGTCTGGAGATCCCTCGGGTCGAGTGTCAGGAGTGCGGCACGGTCCGCCAAGTGGAGCTGGGGTTTGCCGACCCCCGCCGGACGTATGCACGGGCGTTTGAGCGGTATGCCTTGGGGTTGTCGCGGTTCATGACGATCAGCGACACGGCGAAACACCTGAAGGTGTCGTGGGATACGGTCAAGGACATCCAAGCACGGTTCCTGGCCGCCAGGTACAGCCGACCGAAACTCCGTGACATCCGTTACCTCGGCATCGACGAAATCTGTGTCGGACACGGCTACCGGTACCTTACTGTGGTTCTCGATATGACGCGTGGCGCCATAGTTTTCGTGGGGAACGGCAAAGGTGCGAAGGCCCTCGAACCGTTCTGGCGCCGATTGAAGTCGTCGCGAGCGAAGATTGAGGCAGTAGCCATGGACATGTCTGCCGCCTACGTGGACGCGGTGACTGGAAATCTGCCGGGTGTTCCCATCATCTTTGACCGGTTCCAACTGGTCAAGCTGTTCAATGAGAAGTTGACAGCCCTGCGGCGTCAATTACAGCGGGAGGCTTCGGATGCAGACAAGGAGGTCCTGAAGGGAACCCGGTGG
>DASYBA010000973.1:0-5929 GCA_036501005.1 Candidatus Xenobia bacterium
GGAGACCCGGGCAACGTCGCGGTGTCGCACGACTGGGCGCTGGGCCGAGCATCCACGCCGCACGTGTCGCTGTCGGTCATTCTGCATCGGGTGGATGGCAAGTGGCAGGTGAAGACGTCAGACGGTGGCGTCTATGACGCGCAGCAGTTGCAGGCCGAGGGCGTACCCCACGCGGACGCCCAGAACCTGGTCCAGCTCTACCGATAGACTAGCCGCTGTGAGCCTGCAGGCTTTGCAGGGCGGCCTCAATGCTGTCGGCCGTGGTAAACAGGGGCGACAGGCCGGCAATGCGCAACAGCTTTTCAACCCGAGGCTGCATGCCCACCAGGGCCGCGCCGCCCGAGCGTTGTCTGGCAGCCTTGGCCATGGAGACCAACAGACCCACCCCCGTGCTGTCCAGGAAGGTGATCCGCGCCACCTCGATCACGACGAATCGATACTGCGGGCGGTTCTTCAGCGCCGGCCCGGCTCGCTCGACGGCGGCCAGATCGATCTCACCGACCAACCGCACAATGGCGGTCATCTCGTCACGCTCCTCGATGTCCAGGCTGCCCACCCCTGCCGAGTCCGTCGTCTGGCTGTCTGTCACGATCTGTCCTCCGGATACCTGACGACGACAATGGCGATGTCGTCGCGCAATTGGCCGCGGGAGGCGACCTCAGCATACTCGTGCAGCAAGTCGGCGATGCCGTCGGCGCCCAGACCGCTGTTTTGCCGGACCACCTGTTCGACGACCCGTTCCCCCTCCTCTTCTCGACGATCGGCCTCCGTCACCCCATCGGTATACAAGGCGAGCACCGACCCGGGCTCAAAAGATGCCGAACCCTCCCGAAACGACACATCTTCGAAGGCGCCGATGACCGGCCCGGTCGCAGTCAGATACTCCGTTTGCCCCCGGGGGTCCACCAATACCGCGGCCGGGTGGCCAGCATTGGCCCACCGCAACCGACCCTGGGCGATGTCGACGAAGACGTAGGTAAACGACATGAACATGCCCGCCTCGACAATCTGCTGGTACAAGCAACGGTTCAGCCGCATCATCACGGCGGCCGGCGCCGCGTCTTCCAGGGCGAAGGCCCGAAACGTGTATTTCGCCATGGCCGTATAGACCGCCGCCCGCATCCCTTTGCCACAGACGTCGCCGATGACGACGCCCATGGCGCCGTCTCCAAAGCGGACAAAATCATAGAAGTCGCCCCCGATGTGCTCCTGGGTGTAGGCGGGGTAATAGCGGCAGGCCAGGTCGAAACGGGCGTCGTTGGGGCAATCCTGCAACAGGCTACGCACGAAGACCTGCACCAGGTCGCGCTCGTAGGCGAGCGCCACGGCCAGGTCCCGGCCGGAGCGATCCAGCTCGGCGCGGACCTGCTCCAGCTCGTCGATCTGCTTTTGCAGCATTTCTTCTTGCAACACGCGGCGGGTGACGTCGTCGATGACCGTGATGGTGCCCAGGATCTGGTCGCCATCCCACAGCGGAGCAATCACGACCTTTTGTTCCATCTGCCGCTGGGGGCTCAAACTGGGCGCCTGCATGGGAAACATGTTGCGATGGAAGCGCTGGGCCAGGAGGCGGGATTCCCCTCGCAAGGCGGCTTCGTAGGAGGTGCGGGTGGCACTGGCCAGATGCGGATAGATATCCAGGAGGCTACGTCCCTGCACTTCGGCCGCGGTCAGATCCGAACGTTCTTCCATCCAGCGGTTCCAACCCTGCACCAGCAGGTCGTTGTTGGTGATGACCACGCCCAGGGTGCTGGTTTCGCGCAACCATCGCCATGTCGAACGGGCAATCCAGGTATCCGGCATCTAGCCCAGCTCCTCGAGGGAACTGACGAGGGCTTCTGTCGAGGCAAAACTGAACACCATGACAACATAGCCCGAGACGGCTTTGCTGGCCAGATGGAAGGTGGTGGTGACCACCAGCGCCTGCGCGTCGGCCTCCTGCTTCAGGATGCCGTCGAACAAGGCCTCGATGCGGTCGACGAAGAGGGCCGGGACGCTCAACACCAGCCGCGCTTTGAGCAGGTTGCCAAAGCTGCCCACAAAGGCATTCAACAGGATGTTGCCCAGTTCACTGAGGATCTCCTGATCGGAGTCGTCCAATCCGAAGGGGCGGGAGCGTTCCTCCGTCAGCAGGTTGGCCAGGGCTTCCGCCGAGGAATGGCTCAACACCAACATGCAGTCTCCCTCAAACCCGCCCTGCAGGTTCTGGTGGACAGCCGCGATCTTGCCGGGGATGAGATCGACAAAGAAGACGGCCAGGTTACTGGTGGGAACCAGTTCAATGGCGGGCACTTCCAGCGTCACTCGCTGCCCGGTCAACTCCGACAGCGAACGGGCGGCCCGTCCAAACCCGATGTTGACCATCTCCTGCAGCGTGTCGAGATGCCGATCGGAAATCACCAGGCCTCCTCGCCTCGCAGGACAGCCCCCACTCGGGCCACGACGTCCTCGGTTGAGAAAGGTTTTTGAATGTAGCCGGCTGCTCCCCCGAGGCTGGACATTTCCCGGGTGGCCGACTGAATGTCCGCCGTCGCGATCAAGACCCGAACGTGGGGGTCGAGCTGACGGAGCTGCTCGAGCACCTCGAGCCCATGGATGCCGGTCATGGTCAGATCCAGCGTGACCGCATCCGGCCGCTCCAGGCTGTAGCGTTCCAGCCCGGCGAGTCCGTCGGACGCTTCAACCACCCGGTACCCGCCCGCCTCCAGATGTGACCGCAAGACCCGGCGGCTGAAGGCCGAGTCGTCAATAATCAGTACGGTGGGCATGTTTAGCGGTCGGCCTCGGGTGGGTAACGTGGCTTGCAGAATGACACTGCCGCATGTTACTGTTTATCCGGCCGTCTGTCCTGCGAAGCGACGGCAGAGGTGAAATCGTGTCGCATATTCTAATCGTCGATGACTCTCCGACCCTGCGAAAGATGGTCATGGCCGCGCTGCGCCCCCTGCAGGCCACCTTTGGCGAAGCAGGCAGCGGGCTGGAGGCCCTGGAACAACTGGCGCTGGCGCCATACGACGCCGTGACCCTGGATTTGAACATGCCCGATATGCACGGTCTGGAGGTCTTGGAGTTCCTGCGCAACCATGAAGTCTATAGAAACCTTCCGGTCATCGTCGTGTCGACCCGAGACGACGTGCAGGCCAGACAGGACATGCTGCAGGCCGGAGCGAGCGCCTACATCACCAAGCCGTTTCAACCCGCCGACTTCTTGCACGAGGTCAAAGCAGCGCTCGCGGCGGGCGACAGGTGACAGATTTCGGCACCCATGAGTTCGCTGCCGATTTTCTGGAGGAGGCCGATCAACACGTGGGCATCCTCATCCACGAGTTGCTCGCCATCGAACAGCGAGGCCACGGTCGGGAGAGCGTCGACGTGCTGTTCCGCTCGTTTCACACCATGAAGGGCCTGTGCGGCATGGTCGGCTTGCAGACAGCGACCGAACTGAGCCATCAGGCAGAATCGGTGTTGACCCGGGTTCGCCGCCACCAGCTCGACATGTCGACAGAAGTGGTCGATACGCTCTTGTCAGTGGCGCAGGCCATCGAGCAACAGGTCCAGGCATGGCGCACCCCGGGACAGTCCGCACCCGTCGTCGATGCGCTGCTCGAACGTCTGGCCGGCTTGTTGCAGGATGCCCCGGCGGATCTCCCCCAACTGGCCGCCAGCCTGGCCCGCAGCTTGACGGCGGAAAACCGCGAGGAGATCGGTGGGCGGCTGAAGCAGGGAGCGGTTCTATCGGTCTGCACCTTTACCCCCAGCGCCGAACGGGCGGCGGGTCAGATCACCGTGAACAGCGTTCGCCAGGAACTCGCCCTGCATGCCTTTATCGCCAAGGCGGTTCCTCTCGCGTCCGGCGCCGGGGTGACCTTCGCATTTTTGCTGCTCTCGGTGCAGCCCCTGGAGCCCAGCCAGTTTCCAGCCGTAACGTGGCACCCCGGTGTGACCGCGGGCGAACTCGGCCTCGAAGGGCCCTCCGTCGCGGACAGTCCGCCGGTTTCCCGCCACGTGACCTCGGTGCGGGTCGACATCCCGCGGTTGGATGAACTCATGCACTTGACGGGTGAACTGGTGACCAGCCGTTATCGGCTGGAAGCGTGGCGGGACCAGGGCAACGACGGCCTCAACGAGACCCTCAACCGGCTCGGCCGGCAGGTCAAGGCCTTGCGTGAGGCGGTCACCCGGCTTCGGCTGGTGCCGGTGGCCGAAGTCTTTTCCCGCATGCCGCTGACCGTCCGAGACCTCGCTCGCAGCCTCAACACGCAGGTGGACTTGCGGGTGGAAGGCGAGTCGGCCCAGGTGGACAAGGCGCTGGTCGAGCGGTTGCTGGATCCTCTGCTGCACCTGGTGCGCAATGCGGTCAGCCACGGCCTGGAACCGGCTGCGGACCGGGTCGCCGCCGGCAAGGCGGCCACCGGAACGGTGTTGCTGAACGCGGACAGCACTCGCGATACGCTGCTCATCCGGGTCCATGACGATGGCCGTGGCCTGGACCGACCTGCCATCGCCCGGCGAGCCCGGCAGTTGGGATGGTGGACCGACAGTGAAGAGCCCGATTTGCCGGCCGTGCTGGCCATTCTCTGCCGTCCGGGATTTTCCACCCGCACGGGGGCAGATCTGGGGGCGGGGCGCGGCGTCGGGCTGGACGTCGTGTTGCAGTCGGTCCGCGCCATGGGCGGCACGCTGAGCGTAGAGACCGTTCCTGGCCAGTCGACCACCTTCACGCTCAAGCTCCCGTTGAGCCTGGCCATCATGGATGCCATGCTGGTCGAGTCGGGTCGAGAACTCTATGCGGTGCCTCGATCCGAAGTAGAGACGGTGGTCGAAATGCAGCGTCACGACATTGTCACCGCCCCCGAAGGGCAACTGGTACCGTTTCTCAAAGGGGCGGTGCCGCTCTTCTCGCTGGCCCGCCTGTTCGATATTCCCGGGGGCGACAGCATGCCCCGCTTTTACGCCCTGCTGAGCGGCGAGGCCGGGCGGTTGAGCGCCCTGGCGGTCGACCGCCTGGTCGGCATGCAGGAGGTGGTGGTTCGCAGCCTGGCCGATCCGCTCCTGGCCCAGCCAGGCCTGGCCGGTGTGACGGAACTCGGCTCCGGCCGCACCGCCCTGCTGCTGAACATGGCCGATTTGATTCGATATGCGGGAGTGCGTTCGTGAAGGTTCCCTGCGTGCTATTCAAAGTTGCCGACACCACCTACGCGGTGGCCGCATCGGCGGTGCACATGGTCGACATGATCGACCAGGTGACTCGGGTGCCCAATGCCCCCCCGTGGGTGGACGGTCTCGCCACCGTCCGGGGGCAGGTCGTGCCGGTCGTCAATCTACGGCGTCGGTTCGGATTCGAGACGCAGCCCTTCGATCTCCAGTCCCGCCTGGTGGTCGTTCGGGCCGGCAATCGGTTTCTCGGACTGGCAGTCGATCAGGCCCGGGAGTTCATGAACCTGGACCTGGACGTCCTGGAGCCGCCGCCGGATGCGCTCCGCAGCCCCGACAACGATGCTTTGGAAGGTATTTTGAATCTGGATGGCCGCCTGATCCTGATCCTGACCCCAGCGCGGCTGTTCAATATAGACGAGGAGCCGTCATGGCCAACAACAACAGCAGCTTCGTAGCCGACCCCGACGCCGTCGCCGCCCTCCGCGACATCACCCAGTCCATGGGGCAGATTGCCCAACAAACCGATTCGGTCACGACGTCGACGGAAGAACTGTCCAGCGGTCTCAACGAGATGGCGGCCTCCATCGAAGAGGTGGCGCTGTCGGCCGAAACCGTCGCGACCGCGGTAGACCAGGCGGCAGCATCCATGGAGGAAACCGCCCAGAGCATCCGCGAGATCGCCTCTCAGGCGGGAGAGGTCCGCACCGCCATGAGCCAGACGGCCGGCTCCATGGCGACCGCCGCCCAGTCGGTCGGCACCGTCACCGGCGCC
>DASYBA010000974.1:0-10991 GCA_036501005.1 Candidatus Xenobia bacterium
ACAGGTCGTACAGGGTAGCCCCCAGCGCGTAGATGTCCGTGCGGGCGTCGGGGGTCTTGCCGGCGTGCTGTTCGTAGGGGGCGTAGCCGACCGTTCCCGCCCGCTCGGTGAGGTCACGGGAATCGGGTTCCAGCACTCGAGCAATGCCAAAGTCGATGAGGCGAACGTTGCCGTTCTTGTCCAGCATGATGTTGCCCGGCTTCAGATCTCGGAAAATGATGGGCGGCTTGTGGCGGTGCAGGCAATCGAGGACGTCGCAGATCTGGTCGGCCCACAGGAAGACCTCGTCCAAGTTGGCGGGACTGCCATTGTTACGCTCGAGGATCTCCTCCAGGGTTTCGCCCTCGACGAAGTCCATGACCAGGTAGAGGTTGCCGTTTTCTTCAAAGAAGTCTTTGACGTCGACGAGGTTCTTGTGCTCCAGCGAGGCCAACAGGCGCGCCTCGCGCTGGAACTGGGCCACGGCTTCCGTCTGCTCCTCGGGCATGACGAACTCGAAATGGGTCTCCTTGATAGCCACTCGGCGCCCGCCCAGCAGGTCCTGGCGCGCCAGGTACACGATCCCCCGGCCTCCCTGGCCCAGGATCTGGTCGACCGTGTAGCGCCCCTGCAGAGTTTCCCCGGGTTCCAGCACGCTTTTCTCCTACAGCGACTCGGCGATGGCGCCGACCCACCGCAATAGATCTTCGTCTCGACCGTAGCGGCCGACGAATTGAACCCCCAGCGGCAACCCCTCCGTTGAACGCTCGCCCGGTATTGAAACGCACGGCAGCCCCGCATACGACCACGGCATCGTCATGCCCCCCCAGCCGGTCAGCTCCAGCCCGACGGGAGCCGGACCCCGACTGGATGGCGTGACCCACAGATGGATGCCGCGGGCGGCCATGAATTGCTCCAACAGGGTGCGAAAGACGATCTGGCCGGCCCGAGCCGACAACACGTCTTCCGGTGGCATGGCCAGCCCTTTGCGAATGGCCATGGCGGTGCGTTCTCGATATTGATTCTCATACAGCGAGAACCACACCTTGTGTACCTCGGCCATTTCACCGACGGTAAGCCGCAGGGCACTTTCGTACACCTGCTCCAGGTCGTCGTCGCCCATCCAGGCGTGTTCTTCGACCTGGTAGCCGGCCCCACGCAGCCGTTCTACCGTGCGCCAGAAAGCCGCCAGGGGTTCGGCATCGACCCAGCTCAGGAAGCGACCGGAGGGCACGGCCAGTAACGGCTTGTCGAGGTCGCCGGGTGGATGGGCATCGCTCAAGAGAACGGAGGCTGCCAGGGCGGCCCCGGCAAGGTCCTGCGTAAACCAGCCGACCGTATCGAGCGAGGGCGCCAGCGGCACGGCCCCCGTCAAGGGCACCCGTCCCTGGCTGGCCTTGAAGCCGACCACTCCGCAGAAGGCCGCCGGCCCGATGATGCTGCGAGAGGTCTGCGTGCCAATGGCCAGCGGCGTGTAGGCCGCCGCCACCGCGGCCGCCGACCCGGCGCTCGACCCACCAGGGGTTCGATCCAGGGCGTGCGGGTTGCGGCACGCCGAGGGCTCGCAGTAGGCAAATTCGTCCATCGTGGTCTTGCCCAGCACCAGGGCGCCGGCCCGGCGGAGGGCGGTGATGACGTGCGCCTGCGGGCTGCGGAAGATGGCCGAGGGCAAGCGAGAGCCGGCCCGCGTCGGCAGGTCGTCGACGGCGAACACATCTTTGACCGCCACCGGGATGCCAAACAGAGGAGGGCGGGAAGACGGATCGGGGTACCGCTCCGTGAGCTGCCGCCCTTCGGTTTGCAGCCGTTGGCGGCGGCTGGCTTCCGGCACCAGCGCGCCAATCTGCGGCTCCAGCGCATCGATGCGGTCGCAGATCTCATCGAGCCAGGCTGACAGAGGTCGGTCACCCTGCCGAAGCTGGGCAGCCGTGTCCGCCAACGGACTGGCTCCCGTCAATATCATGCGGAACCCTCCTGAGGTTGCCAGGGCGTGCCGATCCCCGTGGCTTATGGGCGTGAACTTTCGCCCGCGGCCCTGGTTTTCCTGTGCCCGCCTCAGGAGGCGGTGGAGGCCTCGGTGGCATCGGGCGGATGCACGTCGGCCGTCACCCGGCGGCGCGGCCGCTTCTTGCGCTTCTCTTCGATGCGCCGCATGATGGCCAGGATGGCCAGGGACTTCTGGGTCTTGTCGATATGGCGAGTGGTGGTGGTTTCCATGAAAAAAAAACTCCTTTTAGGCGCGTTCAACAGGGCGAAAACAGGTCGGCCTGTTGAAGGGGGCCGTCCTCAACTGGGGGGCTCTCATGCGCCCCGGCGGGTCGTTGACAGGTCGTGTGGTGTCTTATGAAAAAGCCCGCTCCCACGACTCTCGAACTGGGAAAGGGGGGAACCCGGAGCGCATCATCTCACCAAAGCTCGTGCGGGCCCCAAAGTAGTTTAGCGGCGCTTCTACCCGGTGTCAATACCATGTTAACAATTTGGATCCCCCAGCCTTTACAACCCGGACACGGTCTGGCAAGACGGGCCTCCTATACTCCTGCTCGGCCCCTGAGGCCATCGTTGAAAGGAGACCATCCCCATGAACGCCATCATCGCTTTTCGCAAGACTGCCGCCCCGGCACCATCCCCGACGACCATCCACGACATCATCGAGGAACATCAGAGAGCGGTCGACAAGCTCGATACCCGCCTGCACCAGTTGAATGATGCGCAGTGGCTGGCCGGCGAACGGGCCGCGCTGCAAAAGAAGCGCGTCGTCGCCCAGCGTGAAGTCGACATTCTCAAAGACGTGGCCGGCCCCAACGCGTGATCTCGGGGGCCTCCCGGGAGGGGAGTGACGGGGAGGCCCCCAATTGTCTGGCATGCCCGGCAACTTCCACGTGCCCCGCAACCTCCTCAAAGCCCTCGAACTGGCGGCGCAGAAACCCAGCGCCACGGTCGACATCATGCTGGGCGATGGACCTCGCCTGGCCCCCACGCCCCGGGCCCGCATTTTCACCCTCCGCCAGTTCGTGCATCAAGCGTTGGCGGGCGACCCGGCGCCCTTGGCGGCGGAGGTGCTCGCCCTGGGCCGCGACGTGGTCGACGCCCTGGAGAAGATGCGGGGCGCCACCCCGACCACGGGGCACGATCAGGTGCAGCTTGAGGGCAGTATCGAAGCCTATCAGTGGATGGTCGAGGGCCTGGATGACATGCAGGTCTTCCTGGATGTCGGGGGCGAGCAGCGGGTGACCGACGGCCTCGCTTTGGTGGAACGTGGCGTGGAGAGGGTCGACGAGCTGCTGACGACCTCGGCGGCCGAGACCCCGCCCCAGCGCGACATCAGCCTGTGAAGCTGCCCGAGTCTATCGGACCGTATCAGCCCCTGTCGAAACTGGTCGACGACGGGGTGACCCGCTCCTATCGAGTGGCGGGCGGTGACGGCGCTCGCCCTCGCATCCTCAAGACCTTTCCTCTCCAGCCCTATGCCGATCCCGAGTCCCGCGAGCGCTTTCAGCGCGAAGTGACAGTGCACATGGGCATTCGCCACCCGAACGTGTGGGAGGTGGTCGACTTCGGCTTCTACCATGAGACCATCCCGTATCTGGTCATGGAAGACTTCGGCGGCCAGACGCTGGTCGACGAGCTGAAACAGGGTCCGTTGGACCTGCCTCGCTGGCACATGGTGATGGCCGACGTATTGCTGGGCGTCGACGCCATGCACCGGGGCGGGGTGGTACACCGGTTCCTGGCGCCCGACAAGATCTGGGTCACGTCGGACGGGCAGTGCAAGATCTTCGATTTCGGCTTGAGCGCCCGCCTGGGCCTGGCTCGCCTCACCCCCTCCGGCGTGTCCATGGGCACCCCCCTCTATGCCGCGCCGGAGCAGCTTTTCAATGCCCACCACGTGGATCATCGTGCCGATCTGTTTTCCGTGGGCGTCATGGGATTCGAACTCTTGACGGGGCATCTTCCGATAGAGACGAAGGACATGGCCGAGCGCATGACCCGGGGGGCATCGGGCGACCTGGATCCGCTCAGCAAGTGGCGGCGCGACCTGCCGGTCGGATACGGCACGTGGCTGGCCCACATGACCGCCATGCCCCGCGAACGCCGCTTCGAACACGCCATCCAGGCCTACGGCGCGCTGTTGGAACTGAACGGTTGATCCGCGCTGGCCAGGAGGTCTTGCAGCCCGGCCTCGGCGTGGCGGTTGCCGTCTTCCAGCGCCTGCGGATTGCCCGCCAGCAGCAGGCTCCACGCCGCGATCGCTTGATGCAGCTTGTCCAGACCCGCCTGGTAGCGGTCGGCGTTCACGCCCTCAGGCGCTGCCCGGGCCTCTTCAATCTTCACGTGAAAGGCGCCGATGGCCTCGCTGAACGTTTCGACCGAACCCTGTCCGGTCGCATACGCGATAGCGGCCGCCTTGACCGCTTCGATCTCACTGGAAGTCGCCACCATGGGGGCCGGGGGCACCGCCCGATCGAGCCGCGCCTGCACCTCCTCCAAATCGTCGAGGGCCACGGTCAAACGACGGATGAGCGCGGCATCGGTCCCTCCCTGGCTGAGCTCTCGCAGCAGCCCCTCCACCCGCTTCAAGGGGGCGGCCACGTCGGGAACCTCTTTCTGCACCACCGCACTCATGGCCGAGAACTGACGGAGCAAGCCCGCCACGTCTCCTCGGCCTCGCAGCACGTCGTTGAGGGCCGGCCATCGGGTCCACTGCCCCGCCCGCTGCTTCTCTACGGCCTCGGCCGCTTGTAGCACCGCATCCAGATCCCGCCGCTTGCCGTCGGCGACGTCGCGGGCCGCCTCACCGAGGGCCCGCCACGCTCCGGCCGCCTCTGCGCAGGCCGCCGCCAGTTCAGCCGCCGCGGCTCCGGTGGCGGTGCCGTGCACCATGAGGTTGACCAGCGCCAGACCGGTCGGTCCCCGAGATGCGGCCGCCTCGCTCTGGGCGCGCTGAAACCAGCGGACCGCGGCCTCCAGGCGGGTGGACAGCTCGCCGACGTCGTCGGCTTCCAACCGTTCCTGGGCGTCCGCCACCGCCTCGTCGAAGCCGGCCAGCTCCCAGGAACAGCGGGCGGCCGCCCCTCGCTCCCACGCCTCGATGGCCGAGCGGGCCGCACCAGTCGCCGACAAGAGCTCGAAGCGGGCATCGTTCTTGGCCCGGGCCGTCTCGGTCGGGGGAGCGTCTTCCGCCAGGTACAGCAGCCGGAAGCTCAGGGCAAACACAATGCCTCCACTTCGGGACAGGGCTGGACGTCCCCAAAGAAGTGAGCCTGGGTGGTCTGGGCAAGGGCTCGCTCGATGGGCATGCCCATCCGCGCGGCCGACGCCTGACTGCGTCGCAGGTGGGCTCGGGCCGTTGTGCGGTCGCCCTCTCGC
This sequence comes from Candidatus Xenobia bacterium, assembly GCA_036501005.1. GTDB lineage: Bacteria > Vulcanimicrobiota > Xenobia > RGZZ01 > DASYBA01 > DASYBA01. The sequence continues at coordinate 5,347 of DASYBA010000974.1, forward strand.
CAGGCCTTCCAGGCGCGATGACGCCAGGCCGCAGGTCTGCCCACCACGAACGTGCGGGCAAACCGCTTGAGCTGACGCAGAGCGGCTTCGGCCCTCGAGGGCGACAGGAGGAGTCCACTCTCGGCGACCGTCAAGTAGCCGGCCAGATGCAGGAAACCAGTCGGCTGGGTTTCCGCCATCAGGCTCAGCGCCTGCTGCAGCAGCGCATCGGCTTGAGCCTTGTCGCCCTGCATGGCCCGCACCCACGACAGGCAGGCCAGCCCATTGATCCAGTCCGCCTTCGGAAGCTGCTGCGCCGGTGCGAGGGATCGTTCCAGCGTCTCGACCGCCTCGGCCAGCCGACCGCGCAGGACCTGCTGCCAGCCGTAGAGCTGCAGCGCCCACACCATGGTCTGCTGGTTGCCGCTCTCCCGGGCCGCCTCGAACACCCGCTGGGCAAGAGGAAGGCTGATATCGGGGCGTCCCTCCAGCACGGCGATGCCCGCCACCCCACACGCTGCCTCTTCCCAACGACGGGAGAGATGGGTCTCCTCCGCCACCCGCATGCTGTGCTCGAAACAGACCCCAGCGTCTCGGACCTGCCCATTGGTGGCCCGCGCCAGACCCTCGACCATGCTGACCCAGCCGTTGACGGCCGGCCGATCGAGCACGCGGGCGACCTCGCGGGCCTGGCCGAGGAAATAGTCTGCGATCGGCATGTTGCGCATGAGGGCCGCGGCCAGCCCGGCCTCGCTCTCGATACGGGCCAGTTCTTCACATGGCCCAGCCTGGCGGGCCAGTTTCAGCCCGGCCAGGGCCGCGTACTGGGAGCGATGCTTGCGGCCTTGGTGGAAATAGATCTGCGCCAGGTTGTCCAGCACGCGGGCCTGCGCGATGGCCCGCTCCACCCGGCACGGCCCCTGCGGCAGCAACCCTTTTAGCACGAGGGCCCACAGCCGCCCGGCGAAACGCTCGCCCTCGGGGAGGTGAAGATCCAGCAGGCGAGCCGCGTCCAGGAGGTGGGTCTCGCTTTTGTCCACTGCCCCCAAGCCGAGGTGAGCCTCAGCCGCCAGCATGTGCCAGCGGGCCCGATCTTCCGCCGGGGGCGGGTCTGCTACCCGAGTGGCGGCCAACTCGAGCGCCGCCTCGAAGTGCCGGACCGCGTCCGCGTGCACCCCCTGCCGAGCCGCCTGCTCGCCACATCGCACCAGGGCGTGCATGGCCTGGGCAGGCGCGTCGCCTTCCTGCCAGTGCCAGGCAATGGTGCCCAGCTCGTCGGGATCCTCGTCTTCATACCAGCGGGCGGCTCGCCGGTGCAGCTCCTGCCGTTGCGAGAAAGGCAGCAGATTGTAGGCGACCTGGTGCGTGATGGCGTGCTTGAAGATGTAGTGTTCGGCTTCGGGGAGGGTAAAGTCACGCGTGGCCAGGGTCTCGAGATGGCTGGGAACGGCCGGGCGCTCCGGCACGATGGGGTGAAGTGCGGTCACCGGGGGGACGGAAAAAGCCCGCCCGACCACGCTGGCTGTCTTCAGCGTCATCTGTTCCGACGGGGCCAGCCGATCGATACGGCTCGTCACGACGCCCTCAACCGTCCGCGGCAGGACGTCGCCGCCCTCCTCCCCGGCGACCAGCGCGGCCTGTCCGTCGGCGAGCGCGATGGCTCGCCGTTCCTGCAGCGCGTGCAACAACTCTTCCGCGAAGAAAGGGTTGCCGTCGGATCGAGTCCAGATCAGCTCAGCCAGGTTGGGCGCCACCACCGGGCGGTCGAGTCGCCGCGCGATGAAGCGGGTCACGTCGCCCCGCTGGAGGCCACGCAATCCGATGTGGCGGGCCTGCGGCAGCACCGACTCCCGTCCCGGTCGGGTGCCCAGCACCAGGAGCCCGAACCCGTCGCGCTTGGAAGCCCGCACCAGCAGCTCCTGGCTGGCCGCATCGAGCCAGTGGACGTCGTCGAGAATGACCATGAGCGGGCGAGTCCCGGCGGCGGCCTGCAGCAGGTCGAGAGCGGCGTCCTGCGTGGCCTGGGAGCGCTCCACGCCATCCAGGTCCGGCTCGGGCAGCCCGGTCGGCACGATGTCGCTCAGCCAGGCCGTTCCCGCAAAGCTAGCGACCTGCCCCAGAGCGGTGCCGACGATGCGCTGCCAGGCCTGCCAAGGCGCTCGTTCGAGGGGATCGGCGGCCCCCTCCAGCACCACCCAGCCTCGCTCCGAGGCCTGGGCGGCGAAGGTGGCCAGGAGGGTCGACTTGCCGATGCCGGCCTCGCCCTCCACGCACATGGGCACCCCCTGATCGGCCAGCCGCCACAGCATGGCCAGCTCTTCCTCGCGACCGACCAGGCTCGCGGTGGCGCTGCTGGCCGGTTGTAACCTTCCCACCGGCACGAACACCGGCACCGGGGCGCGCTTGCCTTTGACCCGCAGCGGTTCCGGACGGTCGAAGCGGTACTGGCCGTGGGCCGCCTCCATCGTCGTGCGATCGCACAGTATGGGGGCCGCCTGGGCCATGAGGCGAGCGGCCAGGTTGATGACGTCACCCAGCACGGTGTACTCGCGCCGCCACCCGTTGCCGACGGGCCCGCAGAAAGCCCGCCCGGTCGTCACCCCGACGCTGGCCTGGCACCCCAGGGAGGCCAGGCTCGAGTGCAGCATCAGCGCCGTGTGCAGGCCTCGGGCGGAATCGTTGTCGTGCGTCGAGGCCGGGAGCCCGAGCACGCCGACCACCACCAACCCCTTGTCGTCTTTCAGCAGGTGTCGCAGCTCCACCTCGTCGGCCGCCAGCGCGTTCTGCACGGTTTCGACGACCCGCTGCAACGTGTCCAGCCGCGTATCGGCCGGGATCAGGTGGACGAAGAGCGTGGTGACGTTGCGCAGCTCGGCCAGCCAGTCGCCCTGGCCGGCCTCCAGGCGGTCTCTCAGCGAAGGCGAGAGGTAGGCGCGAAGGTCGGTCACGTTCTGGGGGACGGAGACCGGGCGAGGCGGCCCCGCCTCCACCGCCGTCACGCGACGGGCCGTCCCGCTGGCACGGTCTCCCAAGGCCAACCAGGCTTCCGGCGAGGCAGCCACGGTGCCCGCGGTCGCCTTGGCCTCGGCCGTGGCGGCTTGTTCGATGGCGTCGCTTTCCCACAGGCATAGCACCCGCTGCCCACCCAGATGCAGCGCGCGAACCTGGCCACAGCCCAGACCGATTCGCAAGGCGAGTTTCTCCACGCCTTCGAGCCTGGCGAGGCGCTGCTGCACGTCGAGGGCCGCCGCGGCGGCCGCGGGGGCGGTCGTGTCGAAGGGGCCCGGCCAGGCGGCCAGGAGGGCGTCGCCGGCGAAGTAGACGACCTCTCCCCCCGCTTCTCTCAACCCCTCCAGGATGGTATTGAAATAGACGTTGAGAAGGCGGGAGAGGGCCTCGGCCCCTTGCGGCCCCTGCTCGGCCAAGCGTTCGGTGAGGGGCGTGAAGCCCTGGATGTCGCCGAACAGCAAGGTGGCGGGAAATGCCTCTTCCACCGGCGGCGTCGAGCGGTCGGCGCAGAAGCGGACGACGTAGGGCGCGAGGAAGGCCTGCATAGGATTGGCCGACACATGGGCAGGATTGGCGCCCGCCCGACAGGGTCCTGTAGGACGGGCGTACAAGATGGCGGCATGCTCAATCTCGGAAGAGTCGGACAAGACGCTCGATACCTATCACGAGAAGTTCATGGACCGACGGGTTTCCCGACGATGCATCGTCGAGAGATTTGACGTGACGCAGTTCGATCCGCTTGAGCTGGAGCGGGGGCAAGCCATCTGGCGGGGGCGGGCCCTGGACGAATATCGATCGCAGGTCGGCCTCACCGAATTCCTGTCGGAGATGACGGAGCTGGGCCTGCCGTTCGGAGCCTTGGGCAGCGGCGCCCGCGTGGTGCGAGACGAAGTGCGGCACGTGGAGCTGTGTCGGCGCATGCTGACGGTGCTGGGGGCGGGCAAGATGGTGCCGGGAGAGCCGCAATGGGTGCGCTCCGACAAGCGGCTGCCGGTGCGCATGTTGAATGCGGCTCGCGAGCGCACGGAGGAGACCCTGGCGAAGGCGGCCATGACGTGCCTGGTCATATCGAGTATACCCTGCCGTTCTACCTGGGGGCGGTGGAACAGGCCATGGTCAACGTGCCGGATCCGTGCGAGAAGAATCCCTTCGGCTACCTGGATCGGGCGGGTGCGCTCGAGGTCTTCAACGAATTCGTGCAGACGGATTGTATCGAACGGTTCGAGGCCCTGGGCGTGCCGGGCCGACGGGCATGGAGGGACCGCAGGGTCCCACTTAGCTTAGCGCCTGAGGCCCCAGGTGGCGCGGCCGGGCAGGCCGACCGCCTCGACGGCCCCCGGCGACATGCTGCCGCCTTGAGAGCTACCCGCTCCGCCGGGTACGACGGTCAAAGGCGACGATGGCGGCCCCCGCCAGGAGCGCGAGTGGGATAGTGGCGCAGTCCGAATCGATTTCTGGGGCGCCTCCCGCGGCGGGGGCCGCGTTGACTTGGAAGGCCCCCAGGAGGACGACTCCATTGCTATGCCAGGGGCCCCCAGGCCCTGTCTGGGAACAGGCATCCCGGCCTACGGTTCCACAGTTGTTCCAGTCCCATTCGAAGAAGGCGTTGGAGCACGTTGAGGCGACCACCCAATACTGCGTACAACCAGCCAGCACCGTGCTGGGGGGTGCCGTATAAGTCGTCAGGGTAGCAGGCAAGCCAAAGGCCGACGAGCTGCCGGCCGTGTGGGGGAGACAGGCGATCAGGGCGCCCGGACACCCAGCACCATCGCAGGCGTAAAGGCCAAGCTGGACGGTACCGTTCTGGATGAAGCCGAACGCTGCCTCCACGCAACCAACAGTGGTAGGGCCTAGCCCGTCGGTGTTGAACGACTGGGCAAGTTCAATCTCCCCGGGGGGGGAGGTTGGCCCGGAAACAGTCCAACCGATGCTGCACTGGGGAGGATTCACCAGGTCGGAGAAGATGACTGTGCCCGCCGCGGCCGGCCCCGCGCTCAGAACGGCCACCACACCTCCCATGACCATTGTTCGCAAGAAGCTGCTAGTAAGATTCACGTCGATCCTCCCTGATGTTGCTCTCGTCCACCGGACTTTCCACATGCAAGGATGGCTCCCTGCCAGGCCCTGCAATGCCGAGCGCTCCGCCACAGCTCCCGAAAAGCAAAAGAGCCCTGGCGGGCTTGCCAGCGTCAGCCGCCACCTTCGGATGCATCTGGATGAAGCGGATGCCGTTCATCTGCTTGCCCATGTATGTCCATTGGGTGACGCCGGCAAAGGGCACGACGCTGGCCCGGCCGACCATGCCCATGAGGGGAAAGTCCTTGTGGATGGCTCCGTCAGATCAGACAGTTCACCCGGTCCCACGCTGGGGGTCAGCCGGATTGTAGCGAACGGTTCGAAGCCATGGGCGTGCCGGATCGGCGGGCCTGGGCGGACCGCATGGTCCCGCTTAGCTTAGCGCCTGAGGTCCCAGGTGGCGCGGCCGGGCAGGCCGACCGCCTCGAAGCGGTCAATGACGTCGGAGCGGATGTAGCGGTTCAGCGTATCCAGTCGGCTGGGACGGTCGAGAAAGCCGAAGGGGTGGGTCTCGGTGCGTGTCGGATAGGCGTGCAGGGCCCGGTCGACGCTCCCCATGAAGTAAGGCAGCGTGCTCAAGA
>DASYBA010000975.1:0-4915 GCA_036501005.1 Candidatus Xenobia bacterium
CCACAACTGGCTTGAAACCAAAGGTGCCCTGTTTGCCGTGCTGGCGGTCGTCGCCGTCAGCATCGGCGGCCTGGTCGAAATCATCCCGCTGTACCGGGCCAATAACGACATCACCCCTATCGCAACAGTGAAACCTTATACTCCGTTGGAGATCGAGGGTCGCGACATCTACATTCGAGAGGGTTGCTATCTTTGCCACAGCCAGCAGGTGCGCCCCTTTCGGGACGAGACCGAGCGCTACGGACCGTATGCCAAGGCCGGCGAGTTCGTCTACGATCACCCCTTCCAGTGGGGTTCCAAGCGGATCGGACCGGACCTCGAACGGGTCGGTGGCAAGTATCCAAACGCCTGGCACTACGTGCACATGCGCAACCCTCGGGACGTGACGCCCGATAGCATCATGCCGACCTATCAGTGGCTTCACGAGAACCCGTTGGACAGTTCCGACATCCAGCACAAGATGCAAGTGCTCCGCGAGGTGGGCGTGCCGTACACTGACGAGGACATCAAGAACGCCCCCGCACAACTGCAGCAGCAGGCGCAGCAGATCGCCGACAGCCTCCGGCAGGCCTCCATCTCCGATGCGCAGCCAGACCGTGAGATCGTCGCCCTTATCGCCTATCTGCAGCGATTGGGTACCGATATCCACTGGCGGGAGGGCACCCCATGATGAGCCTGCTGAAGATGGCGGCTACCGTCTGGTTCTTTCTGACCTTCTGTGCCGTCCTGGCCTGGACGTTCCTGCAGGAGCCCCCCCATATGGAAATCTGCAAGTACCTGCCTCTGGAGGATGACCATGCCGCAAGTTCGTGAACACGTCGCCGACGGCATCCAGGAATATGACAACCCGCTGCCCGGCTGGTGGCTATGGCTCTTCAACCTGTCACTGGTGTTCGCTGTCATCTACGGGATTCTGTATCCCAGCTTGTGGTGCTGGAAAGGCACCTTGGGGTGGAGCTCTCCAGGTCAGTACGAAGTGCAGATGGCGCAGTTTGTCAGTGCCCACCCGACACCGCCAGCGGTCGCCAACAATCCGGCCGAGGATCTGGACACGCTCTCCAAGAATCCGCCTATGGTGGCGGCCGGCCATGAGATCTTCGACGACAATTGCGTCGTGTGCCACGGCATGCACGGTGAAGGCAAGATCGGCCCCAATCTGCACGGCCCGCACTTTCGCTATGGCGGAGATTCGAAGACCATTCTGACGACCATTCGGGAAGGGCGCAAAGGCGGCATGCCGACGTGGAAGAAATTCCTCAAGCCCGGCGACATCGTCAAGGTCGCCAGCTTTGTCTATTCGCTACGCTACGATCGCACCTATCCGAACGACGGCAACGGTCCCGACGTGCCGAAATGATGGCCGCTGCCCCAGCTCCCACCACGGCCCCGCACCGCAAGGTCTATCCTCGCACCGTGCGGGGGCGGTTCCACGGCATGCGACGCAGCATCAACACAGTGCTGCAGGCCATCTTGTTCGCCACCCCGTGGCTGACCTGGCAGGGCCACCAGGCCATCCTGTTCGATATCGGCGCCCGCCGCTTTCATTTGTTCGGCTGGGCGTTCTGGCCGCAGGAGCTGTACTTTCTGCACCTCATCCTCATCATGGCGGCGTTGACGCTCTTCGTCAGCACTGCGATAGGCGGCCGCATGTGGTGTGGCTATGCCTGCCCGCAGACCCTCATGACGGAATCTTTCGTGACCGTGGAGCGCTGGCTGGAAGGCGATCGTGCCGCCCGCATGCGATTGGATCGGGCACCATGGAATGCCGACAAGTTCTGGCGTAAAGGCCTCAAATACGGCATCTGGGCCGGCATGGCCCTGTGGCTGGGCATCACGTTCGTGGGGTATTTCACCCCCATCCGCAGCATCGTTCGAGATCCCTGGGGCGTGGCGGGCCCCGTGCTATTCTTCGCCGGCGCAGCGTTCTTCGATTTTGGCTGGTTTCGCGAGCAGATGTGCCATTATGTCTGCCCCTATGCCCGATTCCAGGGCAGCATGTTCGACCAGGACACGCTGATCGTGGGCTACGACACCCGGCGTGGCGAACCGAGGGGCAAGGTCAGCAAAGCCGACGCCGGAGATTGCATCGACTGCAAGCTGTGCGTGCAGGTCTGCCCCATGGGTATCGACATTCGCAACGGCCTGCAAATGGAATGCATTGCCTGCACCGCCTGCGTCGACGCGTGCGACAGCATGATGGACAAGGTCGGCCGGCCTCGTGGCCTGGTCCGCTATAGCTCCCTGCGGGCCTTGCAGCAGGGCAGCACGCAACTGATCCGTCCTCGCGTCGTGGTGTATGGCTTGCTTCTTCTAGCCCTGGCGGGGCTCTTTGTGACCTTGCTCGCGCGGCGTCCGCTGGTCACTTGCGAGGTGGTGGGGGGGAACGTCTTCTCCCGCGCTCAGAACGACGAGATTGCCAACGTCTACAAGCTGAAGCTCATCAACAAGGACGGCATCTCCCACCACGTTCGGCTGGAGGCGGTCGGTGCGCAGTTGCTGACCGCCCGCAATCCGATAGAGTTGCCGGGTGATGAGGCCCAGGACATCCAGATCCTGCTCACCCGCCCGGCCTCCGGGCTCCCGCCGATCAGCCATGTGCAGGTGGTGACGACGGATGTCGAGAGCGGAACCCGCTCTGTACAGGAGACCTCGTTTGTGGGGCCAGGGCTATGAGAGGTGTCTCATTCATGAAAATGTCATGGCCGGTCGGCCTGGTGGCCGTTCTCGTGCTCTTCGTCAGCGTCCAGGTGACGTTGGTGACCATCGCCGCCCACGCGTTCGAAGGGCCAGACGATCCCGAGTACTACAACGAGGGATTGCACTACAATGACGAGATCGCGGCCCGCCGGGACCAAGCCCGTCTGGGCTGGACCGTGCACGCCAACCTGCAGCCCGGAACGGTCGAAGTCACGGTCGCACAAAGCGGTCGGCCGTTGAGCGGGGCAAGAGTTGACGTCGCCCTGGGGCGCCCGGCCACGCGCCTGGCTGACTGCACCCTGCATTTGCAGGAGATCGGCCACGGGCACTATCGACAGCCATGTCACCTGGCGCCCGGCGCCTGGGTCATGACCATCGACGTACAGCGTCAGTGCGCCAATGCCCGCTATGTGGTGCGACAGTCGCTATGAACACCTGTCGCCACTGCAGCCAACCATCGGTCGACGAGTTCTGCTGCCCGGCGTGTCGGGTGGTGTACGAAACCATCTGCGGCGCCGGGTTGCAGGCCTATTACCGACGGCGTGAGGTGGTCCCCTCGACGCCCTCGGCGGTGGCAACCTCGACGGCCTGGATGAACCGCGCGGAGGCCGCCGAACCGTTTCTGGCCCATCTAGCGAATGGCGACCTGCAGGCCACGTTCCTGATCGACGGTCTCCACTGTGCGGCGTGTTGCTGGCTGGTGGAGAAGGCGGTAGGCCAGATGTGCCGCGAAGCTCGGGTCAACTACAGCACCTCGCGCCTGACGGCCACCTGGAGCCCGCAGCAGATCGGCATGGGAGACATCATGGCTCGAGTGGCGTCGGTAGGCTATCGAGCTACCCCAGCGACCGAGGATGCGGCCATGCCCGCCGACCGCGTCTGGATGCTGCGGCTGGCGGTGGCGGGCTTCTCGGCCGGTAACGTGATGCTGTTGGCGGCAGCCCTGTACTGCGGGGCGTTTTCCGGGATGGAGGCCGGCTGGGTCCTCTTCTTTCACTGGGTCAGCCTGGTGTTGTGTCTGCCCGTGGTGGGGTTTGCCGCCGTACCGTTCTGGCAGGGAGCCTGCGCGGCCATCCGACACCGCGTGGTCACCATGGACCTCCCCATCGCCGTCGGGTTGGCCACGACCTTCAGCTATAGCGTCTGGGCTACGCTGGCCGGCCAGCCGAAGGTATATTTCGATACGGTGGCCATGTTCGTCTTCGTCCTGCTGATCGGCCGCACCCTGGAGCGCAGCTCGCAGCGCCGAGTGGCCAGCACGGTAGAGCGTCTGCTGGCCAGCGGGGCCCGCACTGCCCGCCGCATCGACGGGGTCGAAATCGACGTCCGCGATCTCCTCCCCGGAGACGTCGTCGAGGTTCGGACCGGCGACAAGATGCCGGTGGACGGCGTCGTGCTGGCCGGCCGGGCCTGGGTCGACGAGGCCATGCTGACTGGCGAGAGCACGCCCGTAGAAAAATCGGCCGACGTGGCCGTGACGGCCGCCACGCTGTGCGTTGACGGCACGCTGCAGGTGCGGGCCACACGCACCGGGAGCGAAACCACGCTGGCGCAGATGGCGCGGCTGGTGGCGGCCGCCCAGGAGCGACGGGCGCCCATCCAGCGGGTGGCCGACCGGGCCGCCGCCGTTTTCATCGGCGTCGTGCTCGGGCTCAGTGTGGTCACCCTGTGGCTGTGGCACGCGCAAGGTTGGGGACAGGCCATGATGGTGGCGGTGTCCGTGTTGATCGTGACCTGCCCTTGTGCCCTCGGGCTGGCCACGCCGTTGGCGGTGGCAACAGCCTCGGGGCGGGCGGCGGCCGCCGGTATCCTGTTGCGGGGCGGGGACGTGCTGGAAGCCCTGCAGAGTGCGACCTGTGTGGTATTGGACAAGACCGGCACCGTGACGGAGGGGGTGCTGGAGATCCGGCGGGTGGAGGCCAAGGATCGGACCGCGGCGCTCCGTGTGGCGGCGGCCCTGGAGCGCCATGCCACCCATCCCGTCGCTCGAGCCTTTCTGAACGTTGACGCCGAGGTGGCTACCGACGTTCACACCCTGCCCGGACTGGGCGTGGAAGGCCGGGTCCACGGGCGTGCGGCGCTGCTGGGCAGCCCGACCCTGCTGCGCGAACGAGGGATCGGCGTGCCGCCGGCCGCGACGGGCGAGACCGAGGTCTGGCTGGCTGTTGAAGGGCAGGTTGTCGCCATGTTTGCCCTGGCCGACCGGGTGCGAACGGAG